>CAMEZN010000091.1 GCA_945947845.1 uncultured Mucispirillum sp.
AGGCTCCCCTATAAAAATGGCTATTTATCAACTGTTTGTTGTGACATAGCCTTTATTTATTTTTTTCATAAGCTTTTAAAAGATTTTTTGCAAAAAATTTCCTTGCTTCTGGTGTTACTATTTCAAAATATGGAGCATAAGGCATAAGGTCCATATACAATGCCATATAATTATATACAGTAACTTTTATAGTAAATGGGTTTTCTGAAAGTATCTGCATATTTTTAAAAATTGGTCTGTCTATAAAATATTCTTTTATGCCCTTATCTAAAATTATTTCAACTTCAAGTTCTTCATAACCAAACCATATTGATGTAGTATTTTCTATGATTTTTTTTGATTTTTCATCAAGTTCTATATATCCTGTTTCATCGTGTGAAAGAGAAATTTGTTCAATATAATCAAGCCTGTATGCTCTTATCTCTTTATTATCTTTACAACCTATTAAATACCAAAATCCATTATAATAAAGGATTTTATAAGGTGATATTATTTTTGTTGAATTATCTTTTCTATAATAAAACTGAATTTTTATATGGTTCTTTATATAAAATGATAAATCTGTAACTACTCCTTGAACCTTATTGTAATCAACTGATGAAGATTCTAATACTTGTATAGTTGGCTCTATATTAGTAATATTAAAAAGTTTAAATAAGTTTTCAACAGTATCATGGCGGCTTTCTGGAAACATTGATTTTGCATATTGAAGTAATGTTGCTGTTAAGTAACTGTCATCTCTTTTTATATGCTGGCTTAACCTGTCTTTATGAATAAGAGTATAGCTGTCATCACCATTTTTTTTAATTTCTAGGAACTGCATAATATCTTGAAGATATCGCTGGGCACTTCGTCTGCTCATGCCTGTTTCTTCTGCTATCAGATTTGTGCTGACAGATGTTCTTTCTAAAAATAAATTAAGCACTTTAAAAAGCTTTTCTATAACTCTTTCTCCCTCTTGTTTCATAACCCCTCCTTTTTTTATATTATACAAAGTTAAGCGACAATACAAGTCGTCAAAAAATAAACTTTTAAATTTATATATTATTTTATATAATAATATATGAAGAAAATACGGAAAATACCAAAAACTTATATATTTTTACTGCTTACTGTTACTGCTGCCCTGCTTTATCCAGTATCTAAAATAATTTTTATATTACTTGGAACAGCAGCTGTTATTTTTACAATCAAAAAACCATATAATTTATTGTTTGCTGTTATTTTTATAATAATTCAGTTAATGATTAACTCGTTTTTTATTGTTGTAGATGTGGTAGAATATGAAAAAATATATTCGGTTCAGTTTGGAAGCGGGAAATGTTATGTTGATAAAAATATTAATATATCATCAGGTGATATTTTATTTGGTAAATTTTATATAGATAAGGAAAAATCAAAGCCGTTTTTTAAGCCTGTTTATAAATACGATGGTAAAATATCTGTTTTTCAAGCACCTGTAATCTCTAAAATACTGCAATTCAGGGCAGATATATCAAACTACATATTTTATTATTCTGGAGGCAGAATAACTGTTGCACAGGCATTAATATTAGGTGATAAAAAATTTATCAGCGATGATTTGAAAGATTCATATACTATATCAGGACTTTTTCATCTGCTTTCTATGAGTGGAAGCCATGTGGCAATAGTTACTGCTATATTTTTATCAGTTCTTTTTTTTATTCCTTTAAAATTAAGGTTTATTGCTGCATCTTTTGGAGCATTGTTTTTAATAATACTAGGCGGATTTAATATAACAGTTATAAGAGCATCTATTTTTGCAGCAATTATTATGACAGCCTATATTTTTGATTTAAAAGTAGACTCTAAAAAATTTATTTTATTTATTGCAGGAATATTTTTGCTTGTTTCTCCTTCATCTATTAATGATATATCATTTTTAATGTCCTTTGGAGCTGTTTTTGGCATTATTTACTTAATGAAATCAGGCTATGGCATAATTAAAACAGCAGTTATAACAGGCATAGCTGCTACATTAATTACTGCACCACTTTCAATGTATGTTTTTGGCACAACCAACCATTTAAGTATTTTATCAACAATGATTATTTCTCCAGTTATTTATCTGCACATTCTTTTTGCAATATTTGCAATTATTGCACCAGATACAGCAGCTGCTCCACTTTTAATAATAGAAACTATATCAAACAATATGGTTTATTTACTTGCAAAAATAACATATTTCAGCTTTATTTTTAAAACAATACCTTTATATGCTCTTATCATTACTATTCTATTTACGATTTGGACTCTGTTTTTAGAAGGCAGAAAAAAATTACTTTCTCTTTTAAGCCTTCTAATTATCTTCTACCCTGCTGAAAAGCACTACAAATATATTTTTCCAGAACTATCTCCAAGAGATAAAGGTTTTATTATTTTTACAGATAACAGGAAAGAAATATTCTACCAAGGCAGTGAAGCAGGATTTAGATATAACTTTATGCCGGCTGCTGCAAAATATGGAGTAAAAAAATTTGATTACGGTTCAATCACTGTTTTTGGCGGTAAAAATAACTATATAAAAATAATAAATACAGGAAAAGACAATTTTACAAACCTATGCTTAAATGAGTATAATAAAAAATGCAGATATTTTTACCACACCCGCTCAAACAGTATCAAAAAAGAAGATATATATGATAATGTTACTCATATAATCTGGAAAAATAACATAAGCGATAAATCTATTATAGAAATCAGCAAACATGGTGCATTTTATGTTAAATAATACTATCTTGCCTTACTTCTATTATATATCATAATAATACTTACAAATAAAAACAAAATTATAGGACCAAAAGTTGCATTAAAAGGTGATAAAACCCCAGCATCACCCATTGATTTACCAATATTTTGTGCAAGAATAAATATTAATGCAAAACCAAAGGTAATGGTAGCATTTTTTACAATAGAATAATTTCTTGAAAAATTAATAGATATAGGGAAAAGTAAAAGAACTAATACAATAACAGAAACTGCTGATGCAAGCTTATAATATAAATTTATTTTATATACAGTGCTGTTTAAACCTTTTTCTTGTGATAATTTTATCATAACATATAATTCTTTTGGTGTTAATGCTTTAATATTAGTAGTTGAAAGAGTAATAAGTTTATCCCATATTCCTGCATTTTCTGTAATATTTTTTACATCTATTTTAGTATACTGTGGCGGGTTTATACCAATCTTATGTATTGTAATATTATCAGCAAACCATTCATTACCACTTTTATATATTCGCTCAATATTTTGTATCTGGCTGATTTTATTATTTGATATTGTATATTCTATAACATTATATACTTCTTTCTCACTAATAGAAACAAAACCTACATTTGTAATAACATTATCTTGATTAATAAACCATGTATTATAAAACCCATTTACTTGATGATTTAAAACTCCACTTTTAACCCGTGCCATTTCATAATCTTTAATTTCTCTTGATTCTGGAACAACTTTATATTCAATAAACATCATTAATGCACTAATACATACCCCTATAATAAAAAAAGGAATAACCAGCCTGCCAACAGAACCGCCAATAGTCATATATCCTAAAAGTTCATTACTTCGCATTAACATCAGCATTGTAACCATAACTGCAATTGCAACAATAATTGGTATTACTTTATTAACATCAACTATTGCAGAAGCTGTTGATATCACCAAAACATCTTGTAATGTATATGACACTTCTGATAGAGAAAAAGTAGTGCTGTATACTGCTGATAAACATAATAAAAGAAAAATCAATAATGCAACAATCAGCAAGTATTTAATAAAAGATTTGATTGTATATAAATAAAATTTATTCATAAAGAATATTATAATAAATTATATATTTTTTCAATAAAAAAGCTGCTAAAATATAGTAAATTTTAGCAGCTTTAAAAGTTAGTGCTGAGGGGTGTATGGTTCAACAATATTATTTGCTGTTCCTGCCTGATTTGTATTCTGCATATTTACTTGTGCAGCATTATTTCCTGCCTGTGTATTTGTTTCAACATTATTCTGCACATTACCACTTTGAACTGGTGCATTTTTTTGGTAAAACCCATTTTTTTCTGCATAATTTCTCCAGTATCTGCAAGTCATGCCTTTATATTCATAGCCTAATATACATTTATAATAATCTTCTAAATAATCATCATAATCATCTCTTACATAAAAAGGCACAGAACTCATAGGCGGTGGTGGCGGCAGGCTCATAACAGTATATCCATTATATGGGTTATATGATGGAGAACCGTTGTAATAAAAATCATCTGCAATTGCAAAATTCACTGCTGCCAATAAAATGCTGAAAAATAATAGTAAAAAAGATACTCGCTTCATTTGTAACTCCTTAATTTCTAAATCTTATTTCATAAGACGAAATATAAAAATAAAGGTTACAAATAAAGCTGAAAAAGAAATTATACATTACGAGTAAGATAGTTTGTATAATCAATTGTTACAGGCTCATAATCTTCTTCAAAAAGATGAGATGATATAACAAAATCAGCAGTTGAACGGGTGCAAGCTATTACTACATTATACACAGAACATAACCGTTCCAATGCTTTAACATCTACATCGTGTGGTTGAGTAGTCATTGGGTCAATAAAAAATATTAAAATATCAACATGACCACTTGCGATTAATGACCCCATTTGCTGGTCGCCGCCTAATGGACCTGATTTTAATTTAATAATATCTGATGCTTTATCTGGTTCTCTGCGTAAAAATACTTCTTCAACTAAACGACCAGTTGTGCCTGTGCATATTAGTTTATGCGGCATTAATCTTTTATAGTTAAATTCCACCCACTCAACCATATCTTTTTTTCTTGCATCATGAGCTACAAGACCAATAGATTTGATTTTTTTCATACCTTAATCAACTCCTTATAGATATATTATTTTTATTAAGCTAGAAGTTATATACCTATTTATCGCTAAATACAATATTTTTTTTACCTATTTTTATTAATTATATTTAACTTATTTATAATTTAGGATATAAATTTGCAAAATTTTTGTAAAATTATATAAATAAAAAATATTAAACAGTGATTTTTTATATCATAATGTGATTACTTCTTGAAAAGTATGGTTTTATATATATAATAAAAAAACGGAGATAATATGACAAAAGAAAAAGCACTTGCAATTTTTGCTTCTGAATTTATGGGCACATCAGATTTAAAAATAATAGAAGCCGTCAAGCCTATTACAAGAATAATTATGCTTGAAAACAAAGATACACTTTTTTTAGAAAATGAAAAAGCTGACTATTTTTACTATGTTGTTAGCGGAAATATTAAACTTTCAAAAATAAGCCCTGACGGAAAAGAAATCATCATTAGAATAGTGCATAATAATGAAATATTTGCAGAAGCTGTGCTTTACGGCAGAAATACTTACCCAGTAAATGCTGCTTCTATTAATAAAACATATCTTTTAGCTATTAATACAGCAGGTTTTAAAGAACTTTGTTTCACTAATCAAGAATTTATATTAAAACTTTTTATTACAATGAGCCATCAGCTTCGTTATTTTGTTGATATGATTAATGATTTAACATCAGCAGACACCACATCAAGACTTTTAAAATATCTCTATAACTTAAAAGAAAAAAAAGGCAGCAGCACAATCACACTGCCAATTTCAAAACGGGATTTAGCCATGCTTTTAGGTGCTGCCCCAGAAACTTTATCCCGCATATTTTCTAAACTGCAAAATGACGGGTTTATATCTTTTAATGGTAAAGAAATAACAATCATAAAAGATACAAATGACTATTTACCTTAAAGACTCCCATAGCTGTGAAGACCAGTAAATAAAAGGTTTACTCCTAAATATGTAAATATCGTTACTAAAAACCCAACTAATGCAATTGAAGCTGCCATTTCCTTTGACCACCTGCGAGAATATCTGCCATGTAAATATACCCCATATATTACCCATGTAATAAATGCCCATGTTTCTTTTGGGTCCCAGTTCCAAAACCTTCCCCATGAAGTTTCTGCCCACACAGCACCAAAAACAAGCCCGCCAATTGTAAATATAGCAAATCCTGCTGTAATAAATTTATATATTATTCTTTCAAGCATATCTAATTCAAAATCTATACTTTTAAATAGATTTTTAATAGAAAGCCCATATATAAAAAATATTATACTTAATACTGCCATTAAAAAAACATATATTACATTAATTAATATACTTGAACCAAAAACTTTTGTAAGTATTAAAAATATAACAGTTGCAGAAGATAAGCCTAAAACTACTGTCCATATAACATAATAATAACATTTCCTTTTGTTTGATACCTTTATTAAATAAAGCAAAGCTGCAATAGCAGAAACTGCAAAACATACATAAGCTGTAAAACTTAATGATACATGAGCTAAAAGCCAGTTACTCTGCAAGGCTGGCACAAGCTGGTTTAAGTTAGATGGAGCACCTACTGCACTAATAAAAAGTACGGTAGCACCACTTACTGCAAATGCAAATGCTCCAAGAGATTTATTTTTTGTTTTGAATTCTAAAACAATATAAAATACTGCAAGTAAAAGAGCAAAAAACATAAGGGATTCATAAAGATTCGTTATAGGAACAGCCCTAAATATTCCACCGCCTGCAAATTCATAAAATTCTGCCCATCTCATAAAAAAAGAAACAAGATGAATAAATGTGCCTATTACAGCTGTAACAGTTGCTGCAAAACCAATATTTTTATTTTTAAAAATAAGATAAAAAGTATATAATACCATAGCTGCAATATATAATACACCAGCTATTCCAACCATTTTATCAGTAAGTAATGTAAGCATTGAAACTGTTTTTTCCATAAAACTATTTCTCCTGATTTATATTAAACTGCTTATAAAATTTATCTGCCGGATTCACAAGT
>CAMEZN010000092.1 GCA_945947845.1 uncultured Mucispirillum sp.
TAACAATTAAATACAAATATTATATGAGAGAATATAGAATAAGTAGATAATATTATTTTAAAAAAACAAACTTTGAGATTAATTAAAATATTAATTATTTTAATTTAAAATAGTATGTTCATTTATAAAGAATTTAAAGTAGAAAAACAAAGTGATGAGAATGTAAGAGCTATAACTAATGCTCCATATTATGCTTATGTTAAAATCAGTGAAGGCTGTAATAATACATGTGCTTTTTGTGTTATACCAAATATCCGTGGCAGGCTTAAAAGCAGAACTATGGAAGATATTGAGCAGGAAATAGATATGCTGCAAGTCAAAGGTGTTAAAGAAATAATTATAATAAGTCAGGATACTACTCAATATGGCATGGATATATATGGTGAAGAACGGCTTATTCCCCTTATGAAAAGGCTTACATCTCGTTTTAATAATCTGCTTTTTAGAATGCTTTACTTAAACCCAGAAGGTGTAACAAAAGAAGTTATCAAGTTTGTAGCAGAAACAGAAAATGTTATAAAATATTTTGAAGTGCCTGTGCAGCATGCAAGTGATAAAATACTTACAAAAATGAGGCGTGCTTCTACAAGGCAGGTAATAGATAATGTATTTGATACAATAAGAAAAGAATGTCCAGAAGCATTTATCAGGACTACATTTATAGTGGGCTTTCCGGGGGAAAGTGAAGAAGATTTTAATGAACTTTATAAATTTATAGAAGATAAAAAACCAGATTATGCAGGATTTTTTCCATATTATAAAGAGGAAGGTTCCATTGCATATAATTATAATGATGATATTGATGAAAAAACAAAGAAAGAAAGAATAAAAAAACTTCAAAGCCTGCAAAAGAAGATAACAAGTGCAAGGTTAAGGGAATATAAAAAGAAAGAGTTTCTATGTTTTATTGATAAGGTAAATGATGATTTTGAATTTATATTAGAGGGCAGGGCATTATTTCAGGCACCAGATACTGATGGTAAATTATATGTTACAGACGGCATTGCAGATAATGGCAGCGGACCGTATAAGTGTATAATTAATAAAATAGCTTATCCAGATATATATGTTACATTTTTGGAGAATAATAATGGCTAGAATTTTATATATATTATTTATAATATTTGCATTATATGGCTGTGCAAAAGAAGTAGAGCTTGATAAGCCTGCAACATATTATGAGGAGATGGGTGATACATTAGCATCAGAGGGTAAATATGCTAAGGCGGCAGAACGATATGAGCAGGCTCTTGTTCGTGCAGAATCACCAGAATATGCAGCTACTATACAGCTTGCTCTTGCAGATAGTTATTTTTTAGCCGGCAAGTATACAGATGCAATCCCTGTATATGAAGTATATTTAGAAGTGTATAAGGGGTGGGAAAGTGCAAAACTGGCAACTGTTCGTGTTGGCCTTGCATATTTTAACTTAGTTCGCTATGCTTCACAAGACCAGACAAATACAGAACGAGCATTATATTATTTAGAAGAAGTTAAAAATAAATATCCTGATTTAGTTGAAGAATATGATGTTAATTTAAGAATATATCTTTTACGAGAGCGGCTTGCTAAAAAAGAAATGCAGATAGCTTTTTATTATGCAAGGATATTAGAGCCAGAGCCAGAATTTTTAAGATATAAATATGTTATAACCCATTATAGTGATACTATTTATTATGGGGAAGCTGTATATAAAGTAGTAAAACTTCTTTTAAAGAAAGATGAGCTTAATGAGGCAGAATATTATCTTTTAAAATTAATGAGTGATGATAAAGATAATAAGTATGTGGAAAAAACACAGAAAATAATAGATAAATATAAAGTAAAAAAAGAAAAAGAGCGCTTGAAAGCTTTAAAAGAAAGTGAAAAGAATAAGAATAAGGAACAGATTCAAGATAAATCTGATAACAAAGCTAATCAGGAAGAAAGTTTGCCTGCAAATAATGATAATGCAGAAGTTATTCCGGAAGAAAATATACAATCAGAAAATATAGAGCAGGGACAGCCTGTAAATAATGATATAAATGATACAATCCCAGCAGAAATAAATGAATAATTAAGATAATATAAAGGTGAGATATGTTAGATTTAAAATTTATTATAAGTAATTTAGAAGAAGTAAAAGCAAAAACAAAGGCAAGAAATTATTCTTTTGATTTTGAGAGCCTTATTGAAAAAGATTATTTAAGAAAATCTATAATTAATGAAGTAGAAAAATTAAAAGCTGATAGAAATGCTATCTCAAAACAGGTAGGTATATTAAAAAGAGAAGGTAAAGACACTTCTGAATTACAAGAGCAGGTAAAAAGAGATGCTGGAAAAATGCAGGAGCTTGATAGTAAATTATCAGAAATAGATGAAGAAATCCGCAGTATGCTTTTAAACATACCAAATATTATAGATGATACTACACCGATAGGTAAAGATGAAACAGAAAATGTAGTGGTTAGAAAATGGGGCGAACCAAGAAAATTTGATTTTGAACCAAAAAACCACTGGGATATTGGTGCAGATTTAGGGATTATAGATTTTGAAAGGGGTGTGAAAATAGCAGAATCTCGTTTTAATGTGCTTGCTGGGCTTGGAGCAAGGCTTGATAGAGCTATTTCATCATTAATGCTTGATATGCACAGAGAAAAAGGCTACATAGAAATGAGTGTTCCTTACCTTGTAAACACAAAGTCTATGATAGGCACAGGTCAGCTGCCAAAATTTGCAGAAGAAGCCTATGTATGTGAACGAGATAATCTCTACCTTATTTCAACAGCAGAAATACCTGTAACAAACTTATATTCTGATGAGATATTAGAGTTAAAGCAGCTTCCTGTTAAAAATACATCGCTTACAGCATGTTTTAGAAGGGAGGCTGGAAGTTATGGCAAAGATACAAAAGGACTTATTAGAAATCACCAGTTTAATAAAGTAGAGCTTGTAAAAATATGTGCTCAGGATAAATCAGTAGAAGAACATGAAAGCCTGACTCATGATGCGGAAATGGTATTACAGGCATTAAACCTGCCATATAGAGTAATGGCATTAAGTTCTGGTGATTTAGGTTTTTCAAGTGCTAAAACATACGATTTAGAAGTATGGCTTCCGGGGCAGAATTGTTACAGGGAAATTTCATCATGTTCTAATTTTAAAGATTTTCAGGCAAGGCGGGCAAATATTCGTTATAGAGATGCAGACGGCAAAGTTAAATTTGCTCATACATTAAATGGCTCTGGACTTGCAGTAGGCAGAACTCTTGTTGCTGTGCTTGAAAATTACCAAAATGCAGACGGTTCTGTTACAATTCCTGAGGCACTTCGTCCATATTTAGGCGGTCTTGATATTATTAAAAAAGGGTAATATAAGTGCCTGTTTTATATGTTGCAGGGGTATCTATCAGTGATAATATAAAAGATATCCCTGAAAAGACTTTAAGTATAATAAAAAAATGCAGTGTAGCAGTGGGAGAAGAAAGAAAAGTTTCTTTAAAACTTTTAAATGCTGCTGCAAGCAGTGCCGAGCTTTACTTAATAAATGAACATACAGAAGACAGCCAAAGATATGAAATATTAAAAGCAGTAGAGCAGGCAGAATATTCTGTATTTTTTTCTGATGCTGGCACACCTTGTATTTCTGACCCAGATTATAAATTTATAAGTATATGCAGAGATAAAGGAATAATCATAAAAAGCCTTCCAGGTCCTAGTTCTATTACTGCTGCAATTAGTGTATCTGGCATTAATGCTAAAACATTCTTTTTTGCAGGGTTTCCACCAAGAGAGAAAGAAAAACGAAAAAAATTTTTTGAAAATATAGAAAAAAGTAATATTACTCATGTATTTATGGAGCGGCCCTATGCACTTTCTGCCACATTAAAAGATATGCTTTTTTTTAAGAGAAAAATTAGTATATCACTAAATCTTGGTTGTGAAGATGAGGTTACATACTATGATTATCCTAATAAACTTTTAGAAAAGCTTGACGGTATTAAAGCACCATTTGTAGCAGTTATTGCAGGCATAAAAAAAATATAAAGTCCTTATACATAGAATTTTTCTATAATCATGTAATATAAGCACGACATTTTTGATTTTATTGTTGACAAATTATATTTATGAACTTAAATGTTTATACTATGTCTATACTATGATATAGACATATTAGTGCAAAAATATGTGTAAAATATTCATGATAATGGGAGGATATCTATGAAGCATTTCACAGCAGGTATTATTATGCTGTTAATGTTTTCTACTTATTCTTATGCGGAAGAATGTAGCATTAATAGTGCCAGTGATGTTTTAAATTGTGCATTTTTAAATAATCCTGAGATTATTTTAGCTGATTCCAATAAGCAGATAGCCAATATAAATAAAGGAGTTACAGGCAGATGGCTTAATCCTAACTTAGAAGCAGGTGTTGGCTATAATATGGAAGAAGTCAATGACTATGGTGTGGAACTTGATTTTGCAGTTACTCAAACCATAGAAAATCCAAATAAAAGAAAAGCACGGGTAAATAAATCTGCTGCTGAATATACTTCTGCTGAATTAATGGCTGAATACCAAAAGGAAGCAGTTACTATCCAAGTTTTAAATATATTAAATAGATTAAGACAGTTAGATAGAGAGCAGACAGTTTTAAATCAGGCAATTAATGCTTATGTAAATGTAATTAAATCATATCAAAAACGGCCAGTATTATCACCAGAAGATGAAGTATCCCTTTCTTTATTTCAATCGGTTTTAAATAACTATCGCATGGAAAATAATAAGCTTTCAATGGAAATTAATCAAAATATAAACAGTTTAAAAACTGTGATAAATAACGATGTAATATATAGTAAAAATATCTTTTTTTACCCGCCTTCAATTTATCCAGATATACCAGAAGCTGATATAACAAACAGCATAGCATTGCAGCAGGAAAATGCAAATGTGGCTCTTGCATCAGCCTATCTGTTAGACCAAAAAAACTATAACTTTACAGATTTCAGTATAGGGCCATATGTTACAACAAGCCCTAATGTGCAGTCAGTAGATACTGTTGGTATTAAAGTAACAGTGCCAATCCCTGTATACTCTAATAAACAGACTACTCATGCAGGCGAGCTTGCTTTAAGCACAGCAAAATATAGATATAATGCAAAAAAAACTGAGCTTGAAAATACTTTTAAGCAGCTAAAAGCCCAGTATGAACAAGGCAGAACATTATTAGGTGGATTTAATTTTGAAAAACTTGAAAAACAGCTTTCAAGAACAGAAACTCTGTTTAAAAATGGCAGAATCAACAGCAGTCTTTTAATAGAAAGCCATAGACAGCTTCTTGACAGTATCAGGCTGTATCACCAGTATGAATTAGAAACTTTAAATTCATTATGGCAGTTATATGGAATGCAGAGAAAATTAATTACCAACATTAATGAGGTAAGCCATGAAAAAAATTAGTATTATAATACTTATGATTTTACCGCTTTTAAGTTATGGAAAAGAAATAGAAATATCTGATAATGCAGTGAAAAATTATGAGATAGAAACTTATGTAACAGACAGTAAAAATGTAACACTGCCACGAAGTGCATTGGTAGTTTCACGAGATAATTATTTTATATATCTTAAAGACCGCAATTTTTTTGAGGAATTACAAGTTCACCCTGTTAAAGTTACAAAAGATACTGTTGTATTGAAATTTGATACTGTAAAGGAAAGGGAATTTGTAACAAAAGGTTCACCATACCTGCGAATTGTCTTTTTAAATGATACAGATTCAGAAGCAGAATAAGAGAGGCATCATTTATGATTAATTATATAATAAAATTTTCTGTTCACCATAAAGGTTTTGTATTCTTTTTAACATTTGTTCTTATTGCCTATGGTATATACAGTCTTGTAAAACTGCCAATAGATGCTGTGCCTGATATTAGTAATAATCAGGTTTCTGTAAATACATCAGTTATTGGCTGGTCAGCTGAAGAAATAGAAAAAACTATAACATTTCCAATAGAATCAGCAGTCCGTGGTATTCCTAATGCAAAAGAAGTTCGTTCATTAAGCCGTTTAGGGCTTTCACAGGTAAATATTATCTTTGAAGATAATATGAATATTTACCTTGCTAGGCAGCTTGTATCTGAGCGATTGCAGACAATCAGCGATTCTTTGCCTGCCACCCCAAGTTTAGGACCTGTTACAACAGGTTTAGGTGAAGTTTACCAGTATGTTGTAGAATATAAAAATATAGAAACAGACCCAGAAAAAAGGTTGAAGCAGCTTATAGAATTAAAATCTATACAAGACTGGAATATTAAACCAAGGCTTGCAGGTATTCCCGGAGTAGCAGAAATTAATACAACAGGCGGCTACAACAGGCAGATACATATTAAACCGAACCCGCAGAAGCTGGCATCATATGGTATGACATTTAGTGATATTGAAAATGCTATCAATAATGCGACACAAAATGTTGGGGGCGGCTATGTAGAGCAGGAAGCTGGTCAGTTTGTTGTGCAGGCTGTTGGTTTTCTTACAGATAAAGATGATATTCTAAACCTGCCTGTAAAAATACTTGCTAATATGCAGGTAGTCAGCATTAAAGATGTGGCAGAAGTAGAAGAAGGTAAATCTGCAAGAACTGGTGCAGCTACATATAACGGCAGAGAGTGTGTTCTTGGAACTATTATGATGATGACTGGTGAAAACAGCCGGACAGTTTCAGAAAGAGCAGCAGAACAAATCGCAATAATTTCAAAAGATTTACCATCTGATGTAGAAATAATACCACTTTACAACCGTTCTGATTTAGTTGGTGCTACAATAAATACAGTATGGCACAATGTGGCAACTGGTGCAGCCTTAGTTATTGTTATTTTATTCTTACTTGTAGGTAATCTTAGAGCCGCATTTATTACAGCAATAACTATCCCAT
>CAMEZN010000093.1 GCA_945947845.1 uncultured Mucispirillum sp.
CTACCTGCAATATATATATCTGTCATAGACATAAAAAATTCAAATACCATCATTACCATAATAGGCCAGCTCATTTTCCAGCTGTCTTTCATTAGGGGCATTAAATTTTTTACAGGATTAATAATTTTTCTCTTAACAAATGACTTATTTTCTTGTAACATCATACACTGCAATATCATATTATTAAAATATTTAAAAGAGAAAATTATATTTTCTTTTAATATGTAGAAATTTTGTTAAATTTATAATATATACTTTATTTATATGCTTAAAAAGTCATAAGTTTAATATGAATGAATAATAATTAAGTTTGCATTAATGGTTATAGTTTTATAATATACTGCACATATTGATTATAGATTGAGAGGTTTTTATGATTTCTTATATTTCTTTGATATTTTATATGATTGCATTTATTCATATAATGCTTTTTTTACTCTGGGGCAATAAAAATGTCCGCAACCTGTTTAATATATTTATGGGTATAGGGCTGCTTTTTAATATTGTTGATATAGCATTAAGATATTTTAATACGGGAGCTGTTCCAACATCTACATTATATGATGTAATGAATATGGTATGTATTTCTTTTGGTATAACATACTTTATTCTTTATGCAAAATATAGAAGACCTCTTATTGGACTTTTTATTTCACCATTTATGGTGGCAGCATCACTTGTATCAATATGTTTTCCACCAAGTGTAAGCCCATCATACCCAGTAGTGGATTCTATTTGGCGATATGTTCACCTGCCATTTATTATTCTTGGAACAACATTTTTAGTAGCAGCATTTATATCATCACTAATGTATCTTATACAAGAATCACAGTTAAAAAAGAAAAATTTTGGTTTTATTTTTCAAAGATTTCCAGCTCTTGATACAATAGCAAATATAAATGACACATCATTACAAATAGGGTTTTATTTTTTCACAATCGGTTCAGCCCTTGGTTTTGTCTGGATGCTGCAAAATAATTTAGAAGAAATTTTATCATCTGCAAAAATAATATTTTCAATTCTAACATGGTTTTTATATGCAGTTTTAATGATATTAAAAAAACGTAAACCTATGACACCTAGGCAGACTGCTCAGTGGACAGTTATTGGGTTTATTTTAATATTAGTAACTTATGTTGGCGTTGCTAATTTTCTACTGAGGTAATCAAATATGTTAGTTGTTCTAGGTTTAAATCATAATTCTGCTCCTGTAACAGTCAGGGAGCGAATGGCTATAAAAAAAGAAGAAATGGAAGGTCTTTATAAAAAATTTCTAGCAGAAAACAGTGTGCAGGAATTATTTTTAGTATCTACTTGTAACAGAGTAGAATATTATTTTGTTATCAAAAATTATCTTTGTGATAAATGTGATATACATTCACCAATATGTGATAAATGCGAAATTTTAAATATTGTTGCCCAAAACTGCCAGCTAGCAGTGGAAGATTTATCACAATATACATATTTTGCTTCTGGTAAAGAAGCTGTTACTCATCTATTTGCTGTTGCATCAGGCCTTGATAGTTTAGTGTTAGGTGAGCCGCAGATATTTGGACAAATCAAAGATGCTTTTGAAATCTCAAAAGAAAATGGCGGTATGGGCGGCTTTTTAAACAGACTATTTGAATTTACACTAAAAACTGCAAAAAAAGTAAGGACTGTTACAGGTATCTCAGAAAATCCTGTATCTGTCAGCTATGCAGCTGTGGAACTGGCTAAAAAAATATTTTCTGATTTATCACTTGCAAAAGCAATGATAATTGGTGCAGGTGAAATGTGCGAACTTGCAGCAAGACATTTAGTTGGCTCAAATATCGGCTCTATAATAGTAACAAATAGAACTTTTGAAAAAGCTGTAAAGTTAGCAGAAGAATTTTCTGGTGATGCAGTAACATTTGACAGGTTTTCACAAAAACTGCCAGAAGTAGATATTATTATCTCATCTACCGGCTCACCAGATTTTGTGGTTACTGCTGAAATGATAAAAGATGCTATGAAAAAACGTCCTTCCCGCCCAATGTTTTTTATAGATATTGCAGTGCCAAGAGATATTGACCCAAAAGGTGCTGAAATTGAAAATACATATATCTATGATATTGATGACCTAAAAAGTGTTGTAGAAGCAAATAAAAAAGAGAGAGAAAAAGAAGCTAAAAAAGCATGGGATATTGTGCATAATGCAGCCTTTGCTTTTGATGAGCAGATGGAATCTTTAAAAATTACACCTGTAATAAAAAATATGCGCTCATACTTTGAAGAAAAAAGAAATGAAGAATTACAAAAATACTGTGAAAAATTTAAAATAACTGATGAAAAAGAAATAGAACATTTAAACTATCTTCTAACAGCTACTCTTAATAAAATACTTCATAAACCTTTTATGAATTTAAAAGAGCATGCAACTGATAATGGTAAATATTCTATTGCAGAAGTAATGGAAATAATATTTAAAAATAATTAATGGAGAGATAGATGAAAAAGGAAGTGGTAATTGCTACAAGGGGTTCAAAACTTGCTTTATGGCAGGCAGAATATATTAAAAGTGAAATAGAAAATCACCATAAAGATATCTCATGCAGACTTGAAATAATAAAAACAATGGGCGATAAAATATTAGATGTTCCTTTGGCAAAAATAGGCGGTAAAGGGCTTTTTGTAAAAGAAATAGAAACTGCACTTCTTGAAAAAAAAGCAGATTTAGCAGTGCATAGTATGAAAGATGTCCCTATGGAACTGCCTGCTGGATTAGAACTTTTTGAAAGCCCAGTATGCGAAGAACCAAATGATGCTTTTTTATCTATAAAATATAATTCTCTTAATGATTTACCAAAAGGTGCCCGTGTTGGAACATCATCTTTAAGAAGAAAATTACAGCTTTTAGAATTAAGACCAGATTTAGAAGTGCTTGATTTAAGGGGAAATGTACAGACTCGAATGCAGAAATTAAGTGATGGGATATATGATGCGATTATCCTTGCATATGCAGGGCTTAAAAGGCTTGAAGTAACCGAAAATATAAAAGAAATACTGCCTGTTGAAAAAATGCTTCCAGCATCATGTCAAGGTATCCTAGGCATTGAAATAAGAAGTGATGATAATAATATTAAAGAGATACTATCCTTTATTGGCCATAAAGACAGCTATACAAGAGCACTTTGTGAAAGAGCCTTTTTAAGAAAACTGCAAGGCGGCTGCCAAATACCAATAGGCTGTCATTCTGTGCTGAATGGCGATAAAATATATGTTAAAGGGATTATATATAACCTTGATGGCAGTAAAAAAATTGAAAAAGAATATACCGGTGATAGAGCAAATCCTGAACAGGTAGGGGAAAAATTAGCAGAAATGGTGCTTTCATCAGGCGGCGATGAAATATTGAAGGAAATTTATTTATAATTTATGAAAATCTTTGAAAGCCCAAAGCGAGTGCTTGTAACAAGACAATTTGAGCAGTCTGGGTCTTTTGTAAATGCACTATCTGCAAAAGGACATTACCCATTTTTACTTCCAATGATAGAAACAGTGCAGTTGTGCCCTTTTATTGAGCCCGGAGAATATGAAATTATTTTCTTTACAAGTGCTAATGCAGTAAAATATTTCGCACCGTATCATACAAATATTCATGGCAAAGCATATATTGCTCTTGGAGAAAAAACTGCTCATGCTATGGAAGTATTTTTAGGCATATCAAGCCATATTACACCTACTGTTTATGATTTAGATAATGCAATGCAGATAATATATTCTATACCATTACAGAATGCCAGAATACTATCTCCCGGTGCAGAAAAACGGCTTGAATTACCTATTGAACAGTTACAGGATATGGGGGCAGAAGTAATTACACCAGCAGTATATGAAACCACTTTTGCAGAATATCCAGAAGGATATGTTGATAATTTTATTAGTGAAAATAAAATAGATACAGTTACATTTTGTTCGCCAAGTGCTGCAAAATCATTTTTAAGACAATTTAATGGAGATAAATCTCTATTAGATATAGTTAGCATAGGCACAACAACAGCACATTTTCTTGATAAACATGGGATAGTATCCAGATATCCAGAAAATTTTACTGTGGAGTCTATGGTAGAAATAATATAATATAAGGAGTATATTATGTTTCCAATAACTCGTTCAAGAAGACTAAGGTCCAGCAAAAATATTAGAAGTATGGTCCGAGAAACAACTCTTTCAGTAAATGATTTTATTTACCCATTATTTGTATGCGAAGGAAAAGGGGTAAGAAATGAAGTGCCATCAATGCCCGGAATATATAATCTAAGTGTAGATGAAGTTGTGAAAGAAGCAAAAGATGCAGAAAGCTTAGGTATTAAATCTGTTATTTTGTTTGGTATACCAGACCATAAAGATGAAGAAGGCAGTGGTGCTTATGGTAATGATGGTATTGTGCAAAAAGCTATAAAGGCTATAAAAGATTATACAGATTTATATGTTATTACTGATGTATGTATGTGCGAATATACAAACCATGGGCACTGCGGTAGAATAATAAATGGTGATGTAGATAATGACAGCACATTAGATATGCTTGCAAGGGAAGCATTATCTCATGCAGAAGCAGGTGCAGATATGGTGGCACCAAGTGATATGATGGACGGCAGAGTTGCTGCTATTAGAACAATGCTTGATGATAATGGATTTGAAAAAATACCTATAATGAGCTATGCTGTAAAATATGCTTCTGGATATTATGGCCCATTTAGAGATGCAGCTGATTCAACACCAGCTTTTGGCAGCAGAAAAACATATCAAATGGACCCAGCTAATAGACGAGAAGCATTAAAAGAAGCATTTCAAGATATAGAAGAAGGTGCTGATATAATAATGGTCAAACCAGCTCTTGCCTATCTTGACATAATAAGAGATGTTAAAGACAGCTGTGTTATACCTGTTGCATCATATAATGTATCTGGTGAATATTCTATGATAAAAGCAGCTGCAAAAAATGGCTGGATAGATGAAGAAAAAGTGGTTATGGAAACCCTGCTTTCTATGAAACGAGCAGGAAGTGATTTGATTATAACTTACTTTGCAAAAGATGCAGCTAGAATTCTAAATCAATAATAACATAAAAGCAGAGATAGTAAAATATTATCTCTGCTTTCATATAACTTATATAAAATGCAGCATAAAATATTAGATTATCAAAAAAATACTATTCATTATTATATAAATAAAAAAGAAAACTTTAATAAAACAATACTTTTTACTCACGGCTTAACTGCAAATTATTCTATGTTTGAAAAACAAGTAGAATATTTTAAAGAAAAATATAACATTATACTATGGGATATGCCACTACATGGTAACTCAAAACAATGTAATCTAATTTCATACAATAATACTGCTGATATAATTTACAACATTATGAAAGCAGAAAATATTAAAAATATATTTCTTGCTGGAATGTCTATTGGCGGTTACCCATGCCAATTTTTTGCAGAAAAATATCCAGATAATATTTTAGGTTTTATTGGTATTGATACAACACCAGTAGGTAAAAAATATTATTCAAACTTAGATAAGTGGTTTATTAAATATACATCATTTTTTGCAAATTTTTTCCCAGAAAAGGTGCTTAAAAAATCAATGGCTAAATCTATTTCAAAAACACAATATGCCTATGAAAAAATGAGAAATATTTACAAGATATATACAAAAGTAGATATAATAAAACAAATAGATAGGTATTATAAACAATTTATAATAGAAAATAAAGATATAACTATTAAATGTCCTGTTGTATTGATAGCTGGCGAATATGATAAAACAGGTAAAGTATTACATTATTCAAAAGAATGGGCAAAAGATTTAAAAACTAATCTATATATAATAAAAAATGCTGCTCATTTTTCAAATGCAGATAATTATAAAGAAGTAAATGACATCATAGATAAATTTGTAAAAACATTATAAAAATATGCTCAATAAAATATTATATTTTTTAATATAATATATATTATTTATTTATATTTTATAATCACATAATATTGTCTAAATAAAAATAAATACAATAATAATATTCTTGGCACTGTATTAATTGAAATCAAAATTATAAGAGTTATCTTATCTATTTATATTTTATTTATTTCATAGCCTGTTCAAAAAGATAAATAAACTTACTATTACTATACTTTATAATAACTTAACAATACAATATTACTATCTGCAATGCTGATACATAAAAATTTATACTTATTTCATTTTTCTGCTCTAATTTCAAAATATATTCTTTGTGTTTTAAATTTATTATGTTAGCTATCTGCACTTATTAAAATAAATTACTTTTGGTCAGACATAAATCTCAAAAAAACATAGAAAAAGCAGATATTTGCAATCCAGTATCAATAGAAAAGCTTGATACATATAAATGATAGAATTAAATTAATTATATCAAATATCGCTTCATCTTGTTAGTAAATAGGAATAAAATTATTTATAGATTTTTATTTAATTGTTTTATATAAATAAATTATGATATAATCAGTAAAAAGATATACTGCCTTGTTTATTAAGTTACAATATAGAAAAGCTGTCTATTAATACAATCAATAAAAATACTTGATTATAATTTTATCATTTATTCTAGATAAATCTTATGAAACTTACTAAAAAAGAATACTTCCTAAATTATTATGCAATTATTTTATATGAATAAATCCTGCTATACTAACTTAAAGAATATATATTTCTATGAGTTAGGAAGTAATATACACATAAAATGCTCATGCACTCACTAAAATAATGCACTTCCTTATGCATTTCAGGTCGCCTTTACACATAAAAAAAGAGCTGTCTAAATTATAGACAGCTCTTAATATCTTT
>CAMEZN010000094.1 GCA_945947845.1 uncultured Mucispirillum sp.
AGCCGGCAAATCTGGTAAAAAATAAGGAGCGCAGATAGTGAGCAGGTTTAATAAAGCTGAAGGACGTGTAAGACGTCATATCAGATTAAGAAAAAAAATCCGCGGGACAGAGTCTCGTCCACGCCTTGCTGTATTTAAAAGTAATACAAACATATATGCTCAGGTTATCAATGATAAAACTGGGGAAACTATTGTTTCAGCAAGCTCTCTTGAGAAAGAGTTCCGTGCAAAATTCGGTGGTAAATTAAATGTAGAAGTTGCTAAAACTATCGGTGAAACAGTTGCAAAACGTGCTAAGGAAAAAGGAGTTTCAGCAGTTGTTTTTGATAGAGGCGGCTTTATATATCACGGCAGAATAAAAGCATTAGCAGACAGCGCGCGTGAAGCTGGTCTTGAATTCTAATTAGGGGGTTTGATTTGAGTACAGAAGAAAAACAATTATCTGATAAAGTTGTTCACATTGGCAGAGTTACAAAAGTTGTTAAAGGTGGACGTATATTCAAGTTTACAGCCCTTGTTGTAGTTGGAGACCATAACGGTAATGTTGGTATTGGTCATGGTAAAGCCAGAGAAGTGCCAGATGCTATTCGTAAAGCTATGGATAATGCAAAGAAAAATATGGTAAATATACCAGTTGCAAAAGGCAGTATTCCGCATGAAATTATTGGTAAATTTGGAGCAAGTGAAATCATTATGAAACCAGCTGCTCCCGGTACTGGTATTATTGCTGGTGGTGCTGTTCGTTCTTTATTTGAACTTGCAGGTATCCATAATATTCTTGCTAAATCTGTAAGAAGCAGAAATCCATATAATTCATTATATGCTGCTATGAACGGATTTAAAAATATGAGAACTATTGACCAAGTTGCATCAGCTCGTGGTCTTGAAATTTCAGACATTGTAAAAAACAATAAATAGTTTATGGGGCTTTTAAGCCCCATAAATTTTTTAAATTATCTTCTATATATTAATTTATTTCATATTATATTTTAATTCATAAAAATTCTTTTATATATCATAAAATTTTTCTTTACTTTTAAAAATAAATAATATATTTTATACTTTCATTAATAACGGCTTGCGTTAGAGAAATGCGAGTAAGTCCGTTAAATTTAGGAGAAAACAATGCAACTTAACAACCTTAGACCAGGACGTGGTGCTAACAAAGAAAGAAAACGCAGAGGTAGAGGAACAGGCAGTGGTCAAGGAACTACTGGCGGCCGCGGTAACAAAGGGCAGAATGCTAGAAAAAGCGGACAGGTTCGTCAAGGATTTGAAGGCGGTCAAATGCCATTAGTTCGCCGTATTCCAAAAAGAGGCTTCAATAATACTCAGTTTGCAACAGTTTATGAAATAGTAAACTTAGCAGAGATAGAAGAAAGGTTTGAAGCAGGTGAAGTAGTTAATGCTGAAAACTTAAAAGCAAGAAGATTAGTTCACTGTAACGAAGACGGCATCAAAATATTAGGCGATGGTAAATTAACTAAAAAACTCACTTTTGAAGTTGATAAAGTTTCAAAATCTGCAGAAGAAAAAATCAAAAAAGCAGGCGGCGAAATCAAATTAATTGAAAAAGTAAAATACGTTGCTAAAAAAGATAAATAAGTCTATATAAGCCCATCTTTTTGATGGGCTTTTTTTATATATTTCATTAAAAATAACTCTTTATATTAAATTATATTTACTATATATTTTTCTAATAAAATAAAATGTATAATTCACCAGCTATAAAAATTAAATAAAATATTTAATTTTAATATATAATAAATTTATTAGGCGGCATTGTTTGTCGTATATCTGTTATATTATTATAAATAGATAAGTAAGGAGATATTTATGATTAATTATGAAAATAAATCTATACATGATAATTTAAGAAAATTAGAAAAAAGAAATTATCGTAATGGAATTTTTGTATTAGTTATCATGGCAGTAATAGTTATTATTGGATATAATAACATTGCACAGTTATCTGAACAATCACAAAATGAGAGAATAGAGCATATATCTGATAATAAATCATTAGCTGATAATAAAGGAGAAGACAAAAGTATTACAAAAGAGAAAAGAATAGATATTCTTATTGCTGTAAATATTCCACTTTTAATTTTAATGTTATATTTTTTTATAAAAGGATATAGCTACGGAAAAGAAGCTGATAAATATTGCCCTTACTGCTATACAAAAAACTTTACAACTACTACATTAAATAAAACAAAAATAAGGTCATATACAAAAAAAGAAACATTTAAAGATTCAAATGGCAGGGAAAAAATAAAACGAGTATTATATGAAGACTGGGAGGGAGAATATAGAAATGAATGCTGCGGAACAAAATATCATAAAACATGGCAGAATAAAATAGATTTAGGTTAAAATAAATTAATAAAATAAGGGGTTAAATATGGCAATTGAAAAGCCAGAAATTAAAAATTTAAATGATATTTTTACTATTTCTTCTCTTAAAATACCTTATTATCAAAGACCATATATATGGGGAGAAAAATCAGTTACTATTTTATATAATGATATATATAAAGCATATAAAAGCAATCAAAATGAATACAGGCTTGGCACAATTATTCTACATAATGATAAAAATAAAAATGAATTCAATATAGTAGACGGTCAGCAAAGATTGATTAGTTTAGCTTTATTATTATCAGTTTTAGGTGAATCAACTTCATTATTAGATGAGGAAGTAAATAATATCTCAAAAAAATATATCAAAACAAATCATATTAAATTAAAAAAATTATTAGCCCAAAGCAGTCTTACTAGTGAAGAAAAGAATAAATATTTAGAATATATAAAAACAAACTGCACATTTGTTGAAATAGTAATTGAAAACATAGAGGAAGCGTTTCAATTTTTTGATTCTCAAAATTCAAGAGGTAAAACACTTGCTCCACATGATTTATTAAAAGCATATCATTTACGGGAAATGAATAATTTACCAGAAAATGAGAAAGAAGATATAATTAATCAATGGGAAAGTATAGATGACAAAAAACTAAAAGAACTATTTGAATATTATCTATACCCTGCAATAAAATGGTATAAAGGCGAAAACGGTTTATATTACAATAGTAAAAAGATAGATAATTTTAAAGGAATAAAAGATAATTTTAAATATAATTATACAAAATATCATATATTTAGCAATATGTTTGTTGAAAAATATAAAAAAGATTTATCAAATATATCTTATAATTTAGATTTAAATCAATTTCAATTAACACAGCCAATAATCGCAGGTGAGCGTTTTTTTAAATATATAATACATTATAATAAACTATTAGATAATATTATAGATAAAGTAAATAAAACATTTAAAGAAAATGAAGTGCCTGCAAATAAAGCTGGTGATAAATATATAAAACAACTGTATCTTTGTGCATTATTATTTTTTGCAGACAGGTTTAATATTGAATCATTAGAAAAGAATTATATGTATATTATCTATAAATGGAGTTATGCTTTGCGGCTTGTTATGAATGCAGTAAAAAGGGAATCTGTAAATCAATATGCAAGTAATAAACATGATAGATTAAATAAACATAAAAGTATATTTAAAGATATAAATAATATGATGAAGCCAGAAGACATAATTAATATTAAATTAATGAATTTAGATTTAGATAATGATATTAAATGTAAAAATGAATATATAATCAAGAAATATAATGAGTCATTAAATAAAGAGGTATAAAATGGATAACGATTCAAAAGTTATAAATATTGATAATATATTTACTGATGAGTATATTATACCAATTTATCAAAGAAAATATGCATGGGGAAATAAAGAAATAGAGCAGCTTCTTGAAGATATAATTAATGCAGAAGGAGATTACTATTTAGGAACATTAATTGTTAATAAGAAGCAAAATGGCAAATACGAAGTAATAGACGGACAACAGCGGTTAACAACTTTATATTTATTAATGCAGAATTTAGAAAAAAAATATAGTCCTATTCAGTTTGAAGCAAGGAAAAATTATGATAAAGCTCTAAAAAGCCTAGGAGATGATGGTAAATGTAATGTATCAGAATTGAATGATGGTTATGAGTGCATAAAAAAATATTTAACAAAAGATATGTTTGATAAAATAACTAAAAAATTAAATGATGTATATATTGTTAGAGTGCAGGTTCCTGAAAATACTGATTTAAATAATTATTTTGAAGTGATGAATACAAGGGGTGAACAGTTAGAGCTTCATCACATTGCAAAAGCAAGAATGATAAATGAACTAAATGATGATAATGACAAAAAACTTGCAGCAGCAATATGGGACGCATGTTCTAATATGGATTCGTATATGATTATGAATTTAACCAACACGATTAGAAATAATATTTTTGAAAATGATTTATCAGACTTTAAAAAAGATTTAACAAGAACATATGAAAATATAAATGATGTATGGAATAAATTATCTGAAAAAATTAAAGAAAAAGACAGTATAATAGATAAATCATCTATAAAAAGTATAATTGATGATAAAGAAGAAAGTTATGAAGAAGTAGAAGAAACACAAGATAATAGTGCTAATAACAAATTGGCATCAATTATATCATTTCCATATTTTTTACTGCATGTTAATGCAACTCTATTAAAAGATAAGCAGGATAATATATATGATGATACAAAATTATTAGAAAATTTAAAAGAATACTATAAATGTGAAGATAGTGAAACGAAAGTTAAAAAATTTATTTATCAAATGATGCATTGCAGATTTTTATTTGATAAATATATTATCAAAAGGGATATGCAGGATAATGATGATGCAACTGTAATATTAAAACAATATAAACAGTATACAAAAAGTATGCAATTAATAAATACATTTTCAAATAAAGTAGATGTAAAAGAATGGGTTGAAGATGCAGATGAAGATGGATATGATAAAAAACAAGATAGTTTAGTTGTGCTGGAATCTATTTTACGGATTACTTATACATCGCCTAGAAATATGCAGTGGATAACAGAACTTTTAAAATATACAATACAGAATGAAAATTTTGGTGTTAATGATTTAATAGCTTTACTTGAAAATTTCTGTATAGATAAAATAAAAGAAGGTATAGATTTAAACAATTTAAGTTATGGTAATATAGAACGGATTGTATTTACATATTTAGATTATCTGCTTTATCGTGATGGATATGAGAGAAATGGCAAAGAAATAATTAAAAAATTATGTGACTGGAAAGTGTATTTTAGAAATTCAGTAGAACATTTTTACCCACAAAATCCAGAACATCAGGATAGGTGGGGTAATGATGATTTACATCGTTTTGGTAATCTTGCCTTAATTACTACATCGGGTAATTCAAAATTTTCAAATTATTATCCAGATGGAAAAGTAAAAAATTATAATAATATAATACAGCAAAGTTTAAAATTAAAAATAATGGCATCATATGTAGAAAATACTGGCAAGTGGACACAAGATGATGCAAAAGAACATGAAAATGATATGGTAGCAATATTAGCTAACGAATTAAATAAAAAATAATTAATATAGTATATATAATATTTTACTGTTTATATATATTATACATCACTATAATATACTGCTTTGATAAAATATATTTATTAAGTAGTAGCATAAAGGTAGTTAAATATATTAACTAATATGCAGTAATTAATTTAAAAAATAAGAAATATACAATCTAAATAATTGACAAAAACCTTTAAATATTTTTATAATGATAAAAAAAGAGGTGTAATAATAAAATGAAATTTAAGGTTGTATTATTATTGTTTATTGTTGGCATATTATCATATGTTCTTTCTCCAAGTTTAAACTATCTTTTAAAAGTTTCAAATTTCTATTCTTTTAGAATTCAGCTTATGTATATAACAGGTTCTATGGGAATAATATTTATGTCTGTTGCAGTGATTATTTCTGCCAGACTTTCATTTGTTAATAAAATATTTGGCGGGCTTGATAAAGCATACGATGTGCACAGAATAACAGCGGCTGTTGGTTTTTTTCTTGGAGTATTCCATCTGCTTCTGAAATTTGTAAATAACTTTCTTATTGAATTACAAGTTCTTCCAGCACCTGCAAAATCAGAAAACCCATTAAAAGGTGTTATTTTAGATTTATATAATGCTTGTTATGCATATTTAGAACCTGCTTTTTATATTATGATAATAGTAGTTCTTTTTGCAATTATTAAAACTATTCCTTATTACTATTTTAGAGTAACACATAAATTAATACCAGTATTATATTTATTTGTAGCATTTCATGCTTTTATGGCACCATTTAGGTCATCATGGCAGTTAACTATTGGTGGCAGTATTATGCACATTTTTATTATAGCAGGTGCGGTTTGTGCATTTATTTCTATTTTTAATCTGACAGGAATAATGAATAGATATAAAGGAGCTGTTAAAAGTAAAAAATTATTTGGAGATAATATTATTCAGCTTGAAATTCAGCTGCATGATAAGGAGTTTAAGTTTAATAATGGACAGTTCGTATTTTTAAAATTTTCTTATACCATGGAAGCACACCCATTCAGTGTGGCAGGCTGGGACGAAAGTAATAAGGTATTAACATTTTATATTAAGCAGGCAGGTGATTTTACAAATCAATTATTTGATAAAATTTCAATAGATGATAAAGTTATAGTAGAAGGTCCATATGGTGAATTTACTTTCAAAGATACTGGAAAACAGGTATGGATAGCTGGCGGTATAGGTATTACTCCATTTTTATCACAAATAAACAGTTTAAGCGGAAGTGAAGGTAATAATATAGAGTTAATATACAGCTATGTTGGTAAATCACCATTTGAAGATATGCTTGTGCAG
>CAMEZN010000095.1 GCA_945947845.1 uncultured Mucispirillum sp.
TTTCATTTGATATTTTATGAATTTTGTAAGCATTATATGGAATATCAATTTCTGGGTTTATCAAAGCAGAAAAAGTATCATCATAATCTATTTTATAATCTGGATATATCTTGACTGCTGCTATTTCTACCATTTTAGCATATTTTGGGCTGTATCCAGTAGTTTCTGTATCTACAACAGTGTATGTTAATTTGTTAAAAGGTATGTTTTTCATATATAATATTAAATAACTCCATAAATTTATCAAGAGTAAGTTCTTCGGCTCTTGATGTATTAATAAGACCTGTCTGCGACAGTATATTACTTATATCATTAATATCTTGCAGATTATTTTTTAAAGTTTTTCTTTTTTGTCTGAAAGCATGCCGCAGAAATTTAAAAAACTGTTGTTCTTTTTCTCCTTGGAATTCTCTTTTTTCTTTTGGTATAAATTTTAATACTGTGCTCATAACATTTGCATTAGGCCAGAAATTTGCTCCACTTATATCTTTTATTTTGATAGTATTAAAAATATAGCTTGTAAAAACAGAAAGCGAAGAATATGCTTTTGAGTTAGGTTTAGCAATAATTCTATCTGCCACTTCTTTTTGAAACATAAATACCATATTTTTAATATTATTTCTCATTGCGGCTTTTTCAAATATTTTAACAGACACATTATATGGCAGGTTGCCTATAATTATTACAGGTTTATTTTCAAAAATTTTATCATAATCAGCTGTTGCTGCATCTTGGTTAATAATAGATAAATTTTTATAAAAAAACAGATATCTGTTTAAAAATTCCATTAGCTCTGTATCTATTTCTAATGCTATGGCAGAAGCTTTTGTTTCAGCTATTAACTGAGTTAATACACCGCAGCCCGGACCTATCTCAATTACATTATCATTTTCAGTAATATCTGCTGCTTCAATTATCTTATCAAGCATAGTTTTATTAGTTAAAAAATGCTGACCAAACTTTTTCTTTGTAAAACCATCTTCGTTTTTAAATGCTTCTAACAGATTTATCATAATCTACCATCATTTTAGCCATATTTACGGCTTTAATTAAACTTGAATATGAACATATCCCTTTTCCTGCAATATCAAAAGCAGTGCCATGGTCAACAGAAGTCCTAATAAAAGGCAGGTTTAGTGTAATATTAACTGCTTCTCCAAAAGCGTCCATTTTAACAGGTATCATTCCTTGGTCATGATACATTGCAATAATAAAATCCCATTCTTTTGCTTTTGTATATATAGTATCAGCAGGAAATGGACCATATACATGTATATTATTTTTTCTTGCTTTTTCTATGGCAGGTATAATAATATTTTGTTCTTCAAACCCTAATGCTCCATTATCTCCTGCATGTGGATTTAACCCGCATACTGCAATTTTAGGAGATAATGTTCCAAAATATCTGCCTGCATTATGTGCACTTTCAATTGCCTGTATCACAGTATTTTCATTTAAATGGGCAGCTACATCTTTTAATGGATAGTGAGTTGTAGCAAGTATTGTTTTGACATATTTTCCTGCAAGCATCATAGATTGATTATTAATATTTGAAAGATACCCTAAGTATTCAGTATGTCCAGGGAAATTATATCCTGCATCCTTAATAGATTTTTTATTAATAGGGCAGGTTATAACAGCATCAAAACTGCCATTTAATGCACCTTTAACAGCAAAATCTATATAAGATATAGCAGCTTTTCCGCATTGTGAACTTATTTTACCATATTCATAATCAAATTTATAATTATCAGGTTCTAATACTGTTAAATGACTAGGCATATCTGTTTTTAAAATGTCATAATATGTTTTTTCAACAATCCATTTATGACCGATTAATGCTATATCATATTTTTTACTTTCATCATCTAAAAAAAACTTACATACTTCTTCATAACCAATACCAGCAGGGTCTCCAGCTGTTATTACAAGAGAAACTTTATCCATAAACAACCTTATATTTTTATAATTCAGTCATATTTATATTATGAAATATCTATATAAATCAAGTATAAAATTATTTACAAAATATATTTTATAAAATATAAAATTTATACTGTAAATTTATATTAAAATTTGATATAATACAAAAGAAATGTGTTTAATGACTAAAATGAGGATTGTATGAATAATTCAAATGAAAATATTTTTGATGAATTAAAAGATAAAATTACAGGTGATATTTATACTGATAAAATAAGAAGGTATATGCACTCTACTGATGGTAGTATATTCAGAGTGGAGCCTGCATGTATTGTTTATCCAAAATCTACATCAGATGTAGTTGAAGTTGTTAAGTTTGCAAATAAATATCAGCTTTCTATTCACAGCCGCGGTGCTGGTTCTGGTTTATGTGGTGCAGCTATTGGCAGAGGTATAGTGATAGATTTCTGTAAATATATGAATAATTTTATTGGTTATGAAAAATTAAGTGAAACAGAGGGCACTTTTACTTGTGAACCGGGTTATAAATATGGCGAATTAGAGGCATTTTTTAAAGGCAGTTCCATGTGGTTTCCAGCAGCACCGTCAAGTGGTGAATATGCTACATTTGGCGGAATGTTTGGCACAAATGCAGGCGGCGGATATTCTGTAAAATATGGTAATGTGGCAGACTATATTGTAGATGCAGAAGTTGTTTTTCATGATGGTCATGTGGATACTTTTTCTAATATAGCACAAACAGATATTGATAAATTAAACCCAGAATTAAAAGAACTTTATGATGTATTAAATAATAATCAGGATACAATTAATAATTCTTATCCACCTATAAAATGTAATGTAAGCGGGTATGAATTAAGAGGTGCTGTAAGTAATAATTCTTTAAAACTTCATAAAATTTTTGGTGGTTCAGAAGGCACACTTGGTGTTATAACAAAACTGACATTTAGAGTTATTCGTAAAAAACCATATAATGCTCTTGTTATTGCTTACTTTGATAATAAAACAAACAGCTCAAAGGCTGCTCAGGTAGGTTTAAGATTTGAACCAGCAGGAATTGAGATAATGGATAAATCTCTTTTAAATTTAGCTGTTACTCATGAACCTTCCTTAGAAGGCAAACTGCCAACAGATGTTGATAATGTATTGATGTTTGAATTTGAAGGTGAAAGTGTAGAGGAAGTAAGTAAATACTGTCATGAAACTGTTAAAGAGATTACTGATAAAAACTATACTTCTCAGGCATTTATAGCAGTTAGTGAAGAAGAAAAAGCAAGCTACTGGGCAGTAAGAAAAGCAGCAGTGCCTATATTATATTTATTAAAAGGGAAAAAGAAAATTCTTGCACTTGTTGAAGATGCAGCTGTTCCAACAGATAAATTAGTTGAATATTTTGATGGTTTATATGAAATATTTAATAAACATAAGGTAGATTTTGTAAGCTATGGTCATATAGCCAAAGGTCTTTTACATAATAGACCGCTGCTTGATTTAAAAGACCCTTATGACATTAACTTATTAAAAGTATTAGCAGATGAAGTTTTTGAATTAGTGCACAGGTTAAACGGCACTATATCTGGTGAACATGGCGATGGTAGAATCCGTTCATGCTACATAAATAAACAGTATAATACAGAGCTTTATTCTTTATTTTTAAGAGTAAAATCTATTTTAGACCCAGATAGTTTATTTAACCCTGAAATTAAAGTTACAAGCGACCCTGCACAAATGACAAAACATTTAAGATATGGTGCAGATTACGGTGCCAGCGATAAAGCATTAAATAAACAACTTGTATGGGAAGAAGATTTTATTTTAGAAGCAGAAAAATGCCATGGCTGCTCAAAATGCACAACTGTAACTAATGCCACAAGAATGTGTCCTGTTTATAAAGCATTAAAAGATGAAGCTGCTGCTCCAAAAGCAAAAGCAAATATTTTAAGAGGGCTTTTAAGCAATGTGATAGATTCAGAAGCTATGTATCAAGAAGCATTTCAGTTTGTAATAAATCACTGTGTAAACTGCGGCAGCTGTTCAAAAGAATGCCCTTCAAAAGTAAATATTCCAAAGCTTGCTTTGGAAGCTAAATCAAGATATGCTGAAAAATTTGGTGTATCAATGGACGCAAAATTAGTTACTAATTTTGAAATGGCTGGAAGAATGACACATAAATTAAGTCCAGTAATTTCTGCATTAATGGCACCAAAATTTATGAGAAATATATTAAAATTAACTACTGGTTTATCAAGTGAAAGAAAGTTTGTTAAATTTGCTTCTAAATCATTATATGAAAGAGTAAATAAAACAGAAGGCACTGGTGAAAAAGTTGTTATGTATTTTGCAGGTTGTTATGCATCTTTTATAAAACCTGAAATTGGTGAGAGCACAATTAATGTATTAAAAAAATTAGGATATAAAGTTGTTACTCCTGCTCAGCATTGCTGTGGTATTCCACATTTATCAAAAGGGCTTGCAAAAGATGCACGAAATCAAATTAAAAAGAATTTAAAAGAATGGGGTAGTTTAATAGACCAAGTTGATTATATTGTTTCAGCATGTTCAAGCTGCACATTATCTTTGACAAAAGAATGGCTTTATTATCAAAACGATGAAATTACTCAAAAAATTAGAGATAAAACTATATTTATTATGGATTTAGTGGAAAAACATATAGATGAAGTTGAAGTAGTTGAAAATAATATAACACTTGGTTATCATATGCCATGTCATATGAAATTGTTAAAAAATCCTGCAAGCACTCAAAATGTTTTGAAAAAACTTAGTGGTGTAAAGGTTGATGATTTAAAAAGCGGCTGCTGTGGAATGGCTGGAAGCTGGGGTATGTCTGCGAAAAATTATGACTTATCAGTTAAAATAGGTAAACCTATGGTAGATAAATTAATGGATTCATCATGCAGTGCAGGTATTACAGAATGTCCTACATGTTCTATGCAAATGGAGCATTTAGGCAGTAAAGAGGTTATACATCCTATTGAGGTAGTTGATAAATGTATAAAATAATATTTGCTGTTTTTTCTATACTATTTTTTACTGTAAATGTATACAGTGCTGATAATAAAAGTAAAAATGATGTAGAAAATAAAAAGAAAGAAGTAGAACTTAAAGCTCCTGATATGAGTTTTAATGATGATTACTTTGTTGGTTTAAAGGCTTATGAAGATGGACTATATGATGTGGCAGAATCATGTCTTTCTAATTATTTAAGCCATGAAAATAAATCTCAGCAGGCTGGTTTTGCAACATATTTATTATATCAAATATATATGTCGCAAAATAACTATAAATCAGCACAAAATACTTTTAATCAGCTTACTAATTTTAAGGATAGCAGATTTAATTACCAAAAAATGCTTAAAGACCAAATGTTTATTGAAACAAAGTTAAGTTGTGATGGAGCAAAAAATCTGCTTTTAACAAACCCTAAAAATGAATATCTTGAAATATATGCTAAAAGTTCTTGTGCTGTTGATAAAGCAGTTACTAATCTTTTAAGTAAAATTGATGTATCATCAGAAGCATTATATGCAGTTTTAGAGCGGGTGCAGAAGGATAAGGAGCTTGTTTTCTCTACTTATGAAAATTTAAGAGCAGAAAAAAGAACTCCTAAGCTGATGAATTTTTATGGAAAATATTTTTATTCTAATAATATGAAAGCAGAGTTTGAATCACTTTATAAAACATATCAGGATAATGAACTTACAGCATTAGTGCTTGATGATACATGGAAAAGTGGCAACTATAAAAAATATATAGAATTATTTCAAAAAGAAGTCAAAAAAGATTATAAACTTGATAAAGTAGTATATTGTAGAATGATAGAAGCATCTAATAAAGAAATGGTAAATTTTGACTGTGATTTAGTAGATAAATGTCTTGGAACTAAAAATCCAGATTTTAATAAGACTAAACTTGCTTGTTATATGCGGAAAGAAGATAAAGAAAAAATATCTTGGTTTATTGGCACTTTAACTGTTCAAGATACTTTAAAACTTTGTGAGTATGGTAAATATATTATTGGTAAAAGATTATATGATATTAAATATTTAAACAAATTTGAAAAATGTCCAGATAAAGCATCTATGTATGAATCTCTTCTGAAATTTAAAGATTATAATGCAGTAATCAAACTAGGTGGTAGTGGCAGCAGCCAGATAGATATTGCTTATATGGCAATAGCTTATTATTATCTTGGAAATAATACTCAATATAATAATTATTTAAATAAATTAACAGATGTAGATTTATCTGGAATGGTAAAAAAAGCTGTAAACAGAGGTAGCTTATAATGTGGAAAATAGCTGCGGGTATACTTATTTTAGTTGGTGGTATAGCATTTAGCGGTTATAAATATTTTACTGGTGAAGAAAATAAACTGTATGAACAGGCAAAACAGTTAGAAGCAGAAGGTAAAATATATGAAGCTCACGATACTATTTTAAAAGCATTGGAGCTTAATCCTACTAATAGAAAAATTATTGCCTATAAATCTCAGCTTTTTGCAGTTGTAGATAGTGATACAAAACTTAAAAATGCAGTTTCATATAGAAATGATGCTGTAAGGGCAATGGATAGAGGCGATTATGTTGATGCAGCAGAAAAATTAGATAAGGCAAATACATTAGTATATGAGATTTTTCCATCATCACCAATTTATAAACAGGCAGAAGAGTTGCAGGCTCAGATATTAAAAGATACTGAAAGATTAAAAAGAGAGCTTCCAGAAAGATATTATAACAGAGCAAAAGAGCTTGCAAATAATGGTGAATATGAAAGTGCATATAATGCTTCATTATATACTAAACATCAAAATAATAAATTTATAGACTTAATAGACCAGCTGGCTTATACGATTAGTTATCA
>CAMEZN010000096.1 GCA_945947845.1 uncultured Mucispirillum sp.
TGGGAAACTCTGAAAGCTATTGGCAGCAATATAGGTGCAATAATAATTAATCCAATAATAGGTGGAATTAATGATATACTAGCTAAACTTCCTAAAAAATTTACAGATTTTTTGGGATTTGAGAATGGCTTACAGATACCCAAATATGAAATGAAAGAACTGCCTAATTTTTTTGAAGTAATAGATAAAAGAATTACTGAAAGACAAGCAAATAATAATACTCAAAATAATAATATTACAATAAATATGCCTAACGGTGGCACTGATAGCCTAACAAATATTACAAATGCTGTAGAAACTGGTATTAATAAAGCTAATTCTATATCACCAGCATTGCTTTTAAATGGAGCACAATAATGGCTTTTACATTACCACGATTTTCATTGCAATCAATAGCATCTATTAGAAGAGCGATTCGTATTGAAAACAATGGTGTAATATTTCCTGTAATATTTATTGAAGATAAAGAAGATTGTGTGTGGGAGATACCACAGCATCCAGTAGATGCTAATATGAAAATTAGTGATACAATTTGGTCTACACCTGCAAGGCTATCATTTACTGGATATGTATCTATTATGAAGTATCAACTTGTGCTGCAAATGATAGATAGTGCATTAAAAGCTAATCAGTTATTCACTGTATATTATATGGGTGGCGTATATGATAATATGCAGTTTTTATCATTATCTAAAGTGTCTAATGCAGATAATGCATCAAGCTATAAGCTGCAAATAGAAATGCAGCAGATACCATTTGTTATGCCACTAACTACTGCTATTACTGCAGAACAAGCAAAATTAGCTCAAGATGCAGAAACAAAATTATTAGGACAGACACAGGCAAAAAAGAAATCAGACGCTTCTATTGCATATGGTTTGCGTGAAAAAGGTGCTGGGCTTGGCACATTTTTTGGATTGTAGGCATAGGATGTGCCGTTGCTTGCGTAAGGATTTACGAATTTATTTCGGAAATCCGCATTTTTTCAAATTCAAGGATGAATTTGAAAATAAAAATAAACGGAATGAATAAATTGAATTTATTTCAATTTATGAATGGAGTGTCATTTGACTATTTATGAAATATCTTGACCAGAGAATACACCAAACTTTGAAATAACTATTAAATATAATAAAAAATTCTTCCGTGAATTTTTTATTTAGCGGGTTTACGGGGAAACCCCTAAACCCTTACTAAAGACGCCACATCGTGTGGCTTAGTGAGAGATTATGATTATTTATGAAATAAGTTTACCACAGAATACACCGAATTTTGAAATAACCACTGTTATTGCTGATGAAAATTTAAGAATAAAAATACGCTCTTTAAATAGTAAAACTTATATGGATTTAACAGTAAATAATAATGTTATCTTCCAAGGGTTACGATGCGATGCAAATGTAAACATGACTGAATGCTATAAATATAAAGGTGTAAAAGGTGCATTAGTGTTTTACATAGAAAGCGGGGAAGATGTTTATTATACAGGGTTTGGAACAGATTATAAACTTTACTACATACTTGCGGAGTAACATATATGATAAACCTATCATACTCTGCCCTTTTTAAAAGAAAAGTGGCATTAGATATACAGGTAAATAATATTATTAAAACTTATTCTGATGCGGTAGTTGATAAGTTTAATTTAAACATTGATTTTAATATTACAAAATCTATGAGTAGTTTAGGTGACAGAGGCACCATAACAATTACAGGGCTTAATCTTTCTGATGCTGGTGCATTATCAACATGTATGATGAATATAGGTAAAGAAAAACCGCTGCGGAACTATGTGCAGTTGATGGCTGGTTATGAATCCGACTATGGAGTTATTTTTACTGGTGGAGTATTTAAAGTATCATCTAATTTAGATACGCCAGATATGAGTGTAACATTGGATTTAAAACCAGGATATGATGCATCAAGAATAACTAATATAGAAATAAATGAAAAGCCTGCGACGCTTATGAGTATATGCCAAAAAGCAGCAGCAGTATTAGAAGCACCGCTAAACTTTACAGCAGAAGATAAAACATATAGTGAGTTTAACTTTAAAGGCACAGTGTTTCAGCTTTTAAATAATCTGCAAAATACAGTGCCATACACAAAAAGAATATATTACAGCGATAATATATTACATGTAGAAGACACTGCTGTTCCTGGCAGCGATGTTATTTTAATCAGTGGTGATAGCGGACTAATTGGAACACCACAAGCATCGATGCAGGGTATTAATTTTAAATGCTTATTAATGCCAGGATTAAAAGTTGGCGGCATGGTACAAATACAAAGCCGTAAACTGCCACTTTTGAACGGACTTTATAAAGTGCAAACACTTATTATGCAGGGCGGAAATAGGTCTACACCTTATTTCTGTAATGTATTTTGTATAAGGATGTAAAAAATGGAAGAAAAAAGAAATTATTCAAGTTTTGATTGGTTTGATGCTGCAACACCTGATGATATTATTAATGCAGCGATTCAATTAGGTATTGAGAATATGGTAAATACTTCATCTATTGCTCGTGTTACAGCAGTAAATGAAAATACTGTAGATTTAGAGCTGCTTAATGGTGATAAAGTTATTAATGTGCCACTTTGTGCCAGCAGTTTTAATGGCTGGACAATATCATTACCAATTAAACAAGATGATACAGGCATAGTATTTTTTACAAAATATGAGATTAGTAATTATAAATCAACTGGTGAATTTAGCGGGGATTCCCTTTCGCCTTACTCACAAAACAACGGAGTATTTGTGCCTTTTGCTTTATTTAAACAGCCGGCGATTAATGATGATATTATTATATCCAATGAAAAAATAAAGCTAACAATAAATGCTGATAATGAAGTGTTGTTTACTTGTGAAAAAGACAGTGGAACACTTACTATTAATTTTAATAAAGATAATGAAATAGATATAAATAATGAAAAAGCAAGTGTTTTAATAGATAAAGATGGTGGAGTTACTGTTACATGTGAAAGTGATATATCTATTGATACAAAAAAAGATGTAAATATTACATGTAATAATGCAAGTATTGAAACACAAGCAAATGCAGAGATTAAAGCCACTGGAAATGTAACGGTAGAAGGTGCAACAGTAGCTTTTTGCGGTGCAACTGCTGCTCAAGGTGCTGTTGCAGTTGGAAGCCCATGCCCTTTAACAGGCACACACAGCAAAGGTTCAAGTAAAGTATTTGTACCAGGAATGTAAAAGGAGGAAGTTATGGCATTAACAGGAAGTGATGCTGCCTTAAAAAGTTTAATGAAAGCTGCTTTTCAACAAGCAGCATCTGTTTATGAAAGCGGTGATAGTAGTGCTTACTTAGATAAGTTATGTGATGGGTTAGCAAAAGCAGTTATAAATCATATAATAGCAAATGCTCAGGTGCAGACTACCATTACAGGAACATGTTCTACGGGACCTATCGCAGGAACAGGGACAGGAAAAATATTATGAGTTTATCTTTTCAACTAGATAGTAAAAATAACATTGTTCATAACAGCAATTTTATTCTTATATCAAATAAAGCAGCGTTGGTGCAGGATATAAAAACTCGCCTTTATATGTATAGGGGTGAATATCCTTATAATAAAAATCAAGGCATAGATTATATAAATTATATGAGAAATAATGATGAACAAGGGTTACTTGCTGCTATTCAATCAAGAATATTAGAAGATTCAAGAGTTTCTAATGTAACATTTGAAACTTCAAAAGAAAGTAATAATCTTAAAATTGTTTTAACTATTACAGGTGGAGAGGAGGTGTCTTTTGAGTTGGATTAAAAGTGATAATGGATTAAAAATAAGTGATACTTCTTCTATTTTAGAACAAGTGCAGAACGTATTTTTACAAGCATTTCCAAATTTGAATATAGAACCATCAACACCGCAAGGACAGATAATAACATTTATTACAGAGCTTTTTACAAAGGCACAAACCGATGTATTAGAGTTTGCTAATATAATTTTAAACGGTGGCACTGGAATTTGGCTTGATGCTTATTGTAAAACTTATTACGGCATTATTAGAAAAACAGCATCAAAGGGCTCTGTGACTGCATTAATTTCTGGAACGATTGGCACAATTATCCCGGCAGGATTTACCGCAAAATCTGGCGATTATGAGTTTGAAACAATATCTGAATATATAATTGCTTCTAGTGGTAATGTTTATGCAGAGTTATTTGCAAAAAATGACGGCGATTTTAGTGTGAACATAGATACATTAACAACTATTATTACACCAGTTACTGGTGTGGAACGTATCACAAACCCTTATGAAAGTGTAGCCGGAAGTGATATAGAAACAGATAATGAATTAAGATTAAGAGCTGCTAACAGTCTTACATACAGAGCAACTTCAATATTTGATGGAATGCTTGCTCAAATTTTACAGCTTACAGGTGTTTCCAAAATTGCAGGTAAAGAAAATAATACTAAAAATACAGTATCATATAAAGGTATTGTATTAGAGCCAAACAGTATTGCAGTAGTTGTAAAAGGTGGTGATTTGCAAGCAATCGGTAAAATTATGCTTGAAAATAAAACTGTTGGTGCTGACGTGATGGGTGACATAGATATCAATGTTTATGAAGAAATTAGTAAACAAACATCAACAATGAGAATATACCGCCCTACTCAAGTTGCATTAAAAGCAGAGCTGCAAGTAGCTATCAATAATTTAACTACTCAAGATTATGCTGACCAGCTAAAAAATCAAATAATTAATATAATTGATAACTATAATATTAATGATGAAATTATACCTTTTCAAGTGGCATCAAGCTTATCTCTTATGAATGTTAAATTAGTTGATTTTAAAATGGGAATTATTACAGGAAGTGCTACATATAACCCTATTCAATTAAATTTTACAGATGAAGCAACTATCTCACCAGCAAATATTGTGGTGTCTACTTATGAATAAAATTCAAGACCAATATAAAAATACAAATATTGAAACTCTTCTTAATGGGTTAATTGAATTATATGATAAATTGATAACTCAACCATTGAATGATTTTTTTAACAATATATATAATTTAGATACAGCAAAAAATATTGGTTTAGATTTATGGGGAGAAAGATTAAATTTTCCTCGCACTATTAAATATATTGATGAGATAACTGGAAAGGAATCATTGATGACTCTGCAAGATGATGAGTATAGATTAATTTTACAAATAGTAACATTAAAACTTTATACTAGAATGAGTGTGCCGGGAATAAATAAAGCTTTAAAAGAGCTATTTTCTTTCTACAATGCTAGGGCTTATACAGTAGATAATCAAGATATGACTTATGTAAACTTTGTATTTCTTTGGGAAATTCCTGAGTATCTTAAACAGGCATTTAACAATTATGACTTACTGCCACATCCGATGGCAGTTGGTACAAGATATAGAGAAGCATTTGCTCAAATATTTGGCTTTAAAGGTCAAAATTTATCAAACAACTTGTATCGCACAATTTTTCATAAAAGGATTGAAGGAGGTAATAAATAATGGCAGATAATTTGACTTTGAAACACAAAATTAATATTCCATTTGCTGAACAAGGTGATAAAGATATTATTCCAGACACAAGCCTAGACGGATTAGTAAATAATACCAATGGTCTTGGTGTTAAATATGAAACAGAAATTCCTGAAGGTGGAGAATATTTTGAAAGACAAGCTTTTAATGGTATATTATATAAAGTATATGCAGCTGTAAAAGAGCTGCAAGATTTGGCTATTTCAGCGGGCTTTCCTGTAGATATGACAAAAGCATTAAATATACTTCCGATGAAGAATGGAGGCTTAGGAGCAAATAATGTAGTAGAGGCTCGTCAAAATTTAGAGCTTGGAGCACTTGCTGTTTTAGATTCCATTTCTAATGAAAATATTAAAAATCAAACAATTACTGGAGATAAAATTGCTAATGATGCTATAACATCAGCAAAAATTGCAGCAAATGCTGTAACGGGTAATAAAATTGCAAACAAAACAATTACTGCTAGTAATATTGCAGATAATTCTGTTTATAATAATGCTATCGTAAACGGTGCTGTAACAGATGCAAAATTTTCAGGGATATTAAGTATTTCAAAAGGGGGAACTAATACTGAGGACGGCTTTGGCTTCAAAAATACTTATTCTGCTGCAGAATTTAATCAAAAAATAGGGCTGTCTTATCCATTTACTACTCAACAGCTTGCAGCTGCTATTATTAAATTAGGTCAACCTATATTCTGTATGGTTTATGGATGGAATCATTCATCAAATAATATTACTGACTTTCCTGGGTCTGAATTATCTCATAGAACATTTATTAATGTCGTTGATAATAACCAGTTTTATATAGAAACAATAGACCCTTTTAACTTAACTACTTATATCTGCAACGTATCTGGTGGCATCGCAGGACCATGGATAAAAACACGTAATTATGATGGCACTTTACCTGTATCTATTGGCGGCACAGGGTTAACTTATGGTGCACTGGGAAAACCAACTGCTGCCCACAGGCTGGAGCCATCACAGGCAAATGGGAGTAATTATAAATCAGGCGATACTATATACAGATATTCTTTTGGGGCTTATGCAGTAAACCAGTATGCTCCCTCAGGTGGCACATGGCTTTTAACTACTTTTGTATATACAAAAAGCACTGGTATTTGCAGGATAGATTTAGGCGGAACAGCCATTATTGCAGGCGGAACAAAACTTGATACTAATAACCAGTTTGATTTTATACACATACTTACAAAAATAGCATA
>CAMEZN010000097.1 GCA_945947845.1 uncultured Mucispirillum sp.
ACTGTTCATCTTTTAATAGTGTTTGAAACTCTTCTGTTGTGATAAGTAAATCTGACACGGGAAGAATTTTAATATTTTCTATTTCTTTTTTCCTTGCCTGACTATCTTTATTATAATAAAAGATACTTTCAATCTCATCATCAAAATATTCTATGCGGACAGGGTCATCACAACCTGCTGGAAAAATATCTGCTATGCCGCCGCGGAAAGTATATTCTCCTGCATCTGTTACAAACTCAACATGTATATATCCAAGTTTATCAAGCTCCTTTTCCAGTTTTTGCATTGGGTATGTTTTATCTTTTTCAACTGTGATTATACTTTCAATAAACTCTTTTTTATAAGGGATTTTTTTAAGCATTGAATAAGGAGATAGAAGAAGTATGTAATCCTTTTCATTTAAAATACTATAAAGTGCTCTGCTTCTTGCAGCCATGATAGAAGTTAATGGTCTTGCTTCTTCAAAAGGGTTTTGAGTGTATGATGGATATTCTAATACTCTCAAATCAGTAAAAAGCTCTAATTCATTTTTCACACTTTCCATTAAAGCTTTATTTTCCGGTAAAAAAATAATTAAGGGAACACCGTTCTTCTTTTTTTCACAAGCATAAAAAGAAGCTGATGCTCCCCAAGCATTATGATATTCAAAATAGTTAGACATTCCTAACCTGCAAACCTGCCAAACATAATTTCATCAACAAGGCCGCATATTATATGGGCACTTAAAATATGAATTTCCTGAATCCTCGCTGTTGACTGGTGGTCTACTACAAGTATTTTATCACATAAACCGGGCATTTTACCACCATCTCTGCCTGCAAAGCCTATTGTTTTTGCTTCACATTTAATGGCCCGTTTTAAACCTCTTATTACATTTTCAGAGTTACCGCTTGTAGATATCCCCCAGACTACATCGCCCGGGTTTGCAAGAGCTGCAACTTGTTTTTCAAAGACTTCATCAAATGAATAATCGTTGCCAACAGCTGTTAAAAGTGATGTATCTGTTGTTAGTGCAATTGCTGCAAGCGGCGGTCTTTCCATTACAAAACGGTTTGCAAACTCTGCTGCTATGTGCTGAGCATCTGCTGCTGAACCACCATTACCAAAGATTAAAAGCTTGTTACCGTTTTCAAAACATTCTACTATTGTTTTCGCTATTTCTTCTATGATACCTGCATGGTCTAATGCAAACTCTTTATGTGCTTTAATTGCCTCATCAAACATATCTTCAATGTATTTTTTCATAATATCTCCTTAGATAATTTATAAAATAATAGATATTTGATAAAATAGCAAGGATTTATATAAAGACATTTTAATCATTTTTTTTATTATTGTATTAATTTTTCTATTATTTTTTAATAAAAAAAGCCTTCCTTAATATATAGGAAGGCTTATTCTGTATAAAGAAGTAAATCCTTTAATAAATATAATTGGTTATCTTATAAATATTGATATACTGCTTAACTATTAAGATTACATGCACCACCTGCACAGCATGAGCCAGTTGGACAGCTTGGAGCAGCAGATTTTTTATCAGTATTATAAAAACCACTGCCTGTTAAATGATATGATGTTACAGATACTTTTCTCTCTGCCTCTTTGCCGCAGTGGATACATTCTGTAACCCTTTCTTCATTATTGATGCTTTGCATTTTTTCAAAATCTTTACCGCAGAAATTGCAGTGATATTCATATATTGGCATAATTTACCTCGCTGAATTATTTACATTATAAATTTATAACTTTATAAAATTATTGCAATAGTTTTTATTCTGATGCAGCTGCTAAATCTTCACAAACGATATAGACTGGGTGCCCTATATATGTTATAGAACCAACTCCATAGCCAATATTACCATCAACTGCCCCCAGATTTGATGCACCCTGATAATGAGTATTCACTAAAAATTTACTGCCTATAATTGCATTATAACCTTCTTTGACGGCAAGCCCCTGAGCTTCATCTATTAAATCACCCTGATATTTGTGCATAACTTTACTGAAATTTCTATTGTTATTAAATTCTTCTCTTTCTGGTGCACGAAATTCTGTTGTAGAACGGATAACTGACGGCCTTATTTTAATTATTTCACAGCCTGTTACAGGATATGTTTCCATAAAAAATACACCTAAAAACTCCTTATTTTTGCTGTTTGTAACAGTTACCTGCTGTTCCTGCTGGCTGTCTTGTGTTTGAGCATATATACCAGTTGCAAAAAGACCAGTAATTAATAATGCAATAACTCCTTTAATCATTGGATACCCCTTTTCACACTCCTTTATTTAAGGTGCTTTCTCTTATTTCTTTTAATATTTTCCAACTGCCTTCCTCTAATACAAAATATGATTTTGAATAGTAGTAAACAAGTTTATCTTCTTTTAAATCTCTTACCTTTTCTAGAAACAGTATTTCAGCACTTTCATTATTATATAAAACCTTATAAATTTCAATAGTTTCAGGCATAAATATTTCAATTAAACCATTAAAGTGCTCTTTATACTTTTCACTATTTTCAAAAAATTGACGAAAATCACTGTTACAGCTGTATATATCGTATATTTTTTCATATTCTTTATTTTTAAAATATTCCAGCCTGTTTTGCAATATATTTTCTGCTTTAATCATTAAAACCCTCTATGCCTTCTTTAAAAAAATAGTAACCTATCTTATTCAGCATATCAGTAAATGTTGCCCGCTTAAATGCACTAACATATACTGCATCACTGTATTCTTTTTTTATTTCTTCTAGTTCTTCTTCGTTTAGTTTATCTATTTTATTAAATATAATTATCCTTTCTTTTTCTAATAAATCCATTTCTTCCAGCACTTTTTCAACAGATTTAATATGTTTTTTAAAATGTTTGTCGCTTATATCTACCACATGTAAAAACATATCTGCATTATGCAGCTCCTCTAATGTTGATTTAAATGCACCTGCTAAATTATCAGGTAAATCCCTTATAAATCCAACTGTATCTGTTATAATAACATCTCTTTCTTTTGGAAACCTGATTCTCTTACTGGAAGTATCAAGAGTTGCAAAAAGCAGATTATCTGCATATACATCTGATTTTGTAAGGCTGTTTAATAATGTGGATTTACCTGCATTTGTATAACCTATAATAGATACTATCGGCAGGGAATATTTTTCCCTTCGTGCTCTTTGTATATCACGAGCCTGCTCTGCTTTTTTTAGCTTTTCATTTAGAAATGCAATTCTATCACTAATCCGCCTTTTATCTATTTCCAGCTTTGTTTCTCCCGGCCCTCTGCCGCCTATTCCACCTGTCAGCCTAGATAATGAATCATCTTTAACACCAAGCCGCGGCAATATATATTTTAACTGGGCAAGCTCTACCCTTATTTTACCCTCATTGCTTTTTGCCCGCCTTGCAAAAATATCAAGTATTAATTGAGTTCTATCTAATATTTTTAATTCAGTAAATTCTGATACTGCCCTTGACTGCGATGGTGATAAACTGTTATCAAATACAATATATTCTGCACCAGTAAGCAGTGCCTTAATTACTGCTTCTCTTAATTTACCGGGGCCTACTACATATTTTGGGTGGATTTCTTTTTTTATCTGGGGTATTCTTGCAATAATATGAACTCCTGCACTTCTTGCAAGCTCTTCTAGTTCATCTAAATTTATATCACATTCTTCTTTACTTTTAAATACACCAGTTAATACAGCATATTCCCCGTCTTTTGATATGTGCATTTGGTCTGTTTTTCTTTGGATTTCATCATCTAATGCTTCTATAAATTGTGGATAGTCTGTTTTCTGATTATATGGGTCGCTGTCTTCCAAACAGCCAAACTCAGTCTGCACAGCATCTTCTTCTGGCGGTAAAATATATGCAGTATCAAGATACTGTGGGTATCCTTTATTATCCATTGCACAAGCTGTTACACTATCAAGCCGTAAAAGTGCTAAGTCTGCCATATCATCATGGTCCAGCTTGTCTCCTTTTGGGTGAGTGTGTATAAGCCTTAACCCGCGAAGCCTTCCCGGTGCCAGCTTAAAACGGGATAATACAGGTATCATTATGCTGTCATAACTGCCGACAAGCACATATTCTATTCCGCCATATCTGTTTATTAAAAGCCCCAGCTGCCTTCCTGTTTCATAAGAATAAGTGCAGAGCTGTTTTAAAAGGTCAATAGATATAATATCTGTGCCATGACTTTTTTTACTTTCAAGTTTTTCTATTTGTTTTATTAGTTTTTGGGATATACCCTCTAAATTACCGTATAACATTTTTCATTCCTTATATTTATTTTTCATATATATACATTTTTAATGTTATTTTTTCAAGAATAATTATATTTATTGACACATTTATACTCTTTTATTATAACTCCACTATGAATGATTATACCTATACAGAAGTATATAAAGATAAAAATATATTAGCAGTGCAAAAAAATCATGGAGTTTATGTTATACCTGATAGAGAAAATACAGTTACTCCTTTGATTGATATTTTAAGGCATGATTATGGCGAAGTATATGTTACTCACAGACTTGATGCAGGAACTGGCGGTTTAATGGTATTTGCCAGAAATAAATATGCTCACAGACATATTTCTATGCAGTTTGAAAAATCTGCTGTTACTAAATATTATATTGCAGTTACAACTGGCTTTATATATCCACAGACTCTTATGCTTCCTATTGCTAAATCAAACCATGGAAAATACAGTATCAATTTTAAAAGTGGAAAAAATGCTGTTACATCATTTTATAATCTTTCATCAAGCAGTAAAGGCTCTTTAATACTTGCTAGTCCTAAAACAGGAAGAACTCACCAAATTAGAGTTCATCTGAAAGCTTTGAAAGCTCCACTTTATCAAGATTTCCTTTATCACCAAAAAACTAATGATAAAAAACTTACTTTACAGTGTTTTTGTATGGGTATTTATAACCCGGAAAATGAAAAACTTATTTACTTTAAGTCAAATATTACAAAATTTATGCTTAAATATATCAATCTACTTGAATTATCAGAAAAAAGTGTGTATCAATATAATTATGAAAGCGAATAACCAATTTAAAAATATATTAGTTTTTAACCCTGCATATTTAGGGGATACTATAATTACTACTCCATTGATTAGAGCACTGCATGTGCTTTATCCTGATGCAAAAATATCTTTTTGTGTCCGCCCAGAACATGCAGACCTTTTTTATAATGTTCCCTTTATTAATGAAGTTATTATTTTTGATAAGAGAAATACTCAAAAAGGATTTTCAGGGCTTTTAAAGTTTGTTAAAATAATTTCTAATTATCATTTTGATTTAATTATAGATTTACACTTATCACTGCGTTCTACTACTTTATTTTCTATGGTTAAAAACTCATATATAGTTGGTTTTTCTTCTGCTGTAATGAGCTATCTTTTTAATAAACGGGTTGAGAAAAAGCAGGAACTTTGCGAAGTAGAACGAAATCTTATGATATTAAGTGCCTTGTGTGATGATTTTTCTCTTGATGAGGCAAAAAAAATAGGCGGTTCTTTAACTGCATACATAGATGAACATTTAAAGGCAAACACTCTTTCATATTTTTCTGTTGCTGCTCCTGAAAAAAAGGTTGTAGGCATTGCTCCCGGAAGTGTGTGGGCCACTAAAAGATACCCTGTTGAATATTTTGTAAAAGTAGCAGAAGATTTATATAATAAAGGATATGCAATAGCACTATTTGGCGGTAAAGATGATAATGAAAGCCTTGATGAGTTTGCTTCTCTTTTTAAATATCCTTACTTTGATTTTGCTTATAAAACTTCCTTAAAAGAACTTCCAGCAATTCTTTCTGCTTGCGACCTGCTCCTATCTAATGACAGCGGTGCTATGCACATAGCTATTGCAGCAGGCACACCTGTTGTTTCAATTTTTGGACCTACTGTTAAATCTCTTGGATTTTTCCCATACGATGATAAAAGTATTGTTGTGGAAAATAATAACCTTGATTGCAGACCTTGCGGAAAACACGGCGGCAGCTCCTGCCCAAAAGGCCACTTTAAATGTATGAAAGATATTGAACCAGAAAGAGTGTTAATTGCTGCTCTTTCTATTCTCCAACAAAGGTAATATATGAAAGAAATATTAGTTGTCAGGTTCAGCTCTCTTGGTGATTTAGTATTAATTACTGGTGTTTTAAAATATGTTAAAGAAAATGTTAAAGAAGATATTGCAATAGATTTACTTACATACTCCCATTTTGCAGGTGTATTGCAGGATTACCCATATATCAGAAATATCTATACTATTAAAAAAGGAGATTCTTTAATTGATTTAAATGATACATTCTCCACTATGCCTAATTATGATTTAGTTTTTGACCTTCATAATAATATCCGCTCATCATTTATCCGCCTTATATCATCTTGTAAAAGTTATGTATATAATAAAAACTCTTTTGCAAGGCGGTTATTTGTAAAATACAGGCTTTGCCGCTCAAAACTTCAAGAACATACTGTAATAAAATATTTTAAACCTTTTATGAAAGCTTTTAAACTTTCTATGCCAGAAATTGAGTCTTTAAGACCTTATCTGCCATTTCCAAATATTGATAAAAACAATGCTGTAAAACAAGCTGTTATCCATCCTTTTGCTTCAAAATCTACAAAAGAATGGCCTTTTTTTGCTGAACTTGGCTCTATTCTTTCAGATGATGGTTTAAATGTTACATGTATCGGTAACGGCGAAATAAAGGTGCCTGCATCA
>CAMEZN010000098.1 GCA_945947845.1 uncultured Mucispirillum sp.
TTTTTAAAACTGGGGCAGTGGCAATACCTGTAAATAATATGCTAAGAGAAAGTGAGTTTGCATATATATTAAATGATAGTTATACAAAGTTTGTATTTTTATCTGAAAAATACGCAGAGCATGCAAGTTATTTAAAAGATAATGTTGCCTCTTTGGAAGATATTTTAAGCTGGGAGAAAATCAGCTGCAATTCTATAAATGTTACAGAGGCATCAGCTCCATTTTCTGATGAACCATTAGAATATAACTTTGGTTATGATGATTTAGCATTTTTTGTTTATACATCGGGAACTACTGGACACCCAAAAGGTGCTATGTTAAGCCATGGTAATATGTTAAGCGATGCAAAATCAATTGATGGTGCTTTAAAATGGCACCCATCTAAAAAATTTCTTTTATTTTTACCTATATTTCATTCATATACTTTAATGACATCTGTTTTATATCCTATATATTTAGGTTGCAGTATTATTATGTTTGCATCTGTTATGGAGCTTAAAACAAAAAAATTCAGGCAGACATTAATATTTAAGCGTCCAAAAGTTATGGTTGGAGTGCCGCAGGTTTATCAGGCATTAATTAAGGCCCAAATGCCAAAATGGTTTATTAAGTTATTTTATCCAATTGAGTTGCACATTTCTGGTGGTGCACCAATTTCTGCTGATACTCTTGATGCATTTGAGAAAAAGTTTGGAGTTCCTATTGTTGAAGGGTATGGTCTTTCTGAAGCTGCTCCTGTTGTGGCTGTAAATACTGTTGAATACCACAGGGCAGATAGTGTTGGAAAGCCAATGCCGGGAATACAGGTTAAAATTGTTGATGAAGAAGAAAATGAAGTGCCTGTTGGTGAAGTTGGAGAGTTAATAGTAAAAGGCGGGAATGTTATGAAAGGGTATTATCATATGCCTAAGGCAACAGATGATGCAATCCGTAATGGCTGGCTTTTTACTGGTGATTTTGCTAAACTTGATGAAGAAGGATTTATATATATAGTTGATAGAAAAAAAGATTTAATTATTTCAAAAGGTATGAATGTATATCCAAGAGAAGTAGAAGATGTTATAAAACAGTTAGATGGAATAGATGCTGTTGCAGTAATTGGAGCACCAATTGAAGGCAGAGATGAAATGATACTTGCTTATGTAATGAAAAGTGAAAATTCAGATATTACTGTTGCAGATATTAAAGCACATTTAAAAGATAAGCTTGCATCATTTAAAACACCAAAACATATTTTTATAGTAGATGAGCTGCCATTAACAGCCACAGGAAAAGTTTTAAAACGAGAGTTAAAAGCAAAAGTTTTAAATGGCGAGTTTAAAATAGATTAATTAGATTATATAAAGCTTTTTCATAGATATGAAAAAAATAATTATTATAACATTATTGATAATACTGCCTTGTATTGTTTTTGCTCAGAATAACAGACTTAGTAATACTAGTCCAAACTGGTTAACAAATAAAGATTTTTATGGCAGTGTTAATGTATCAATGGATTATAAATTTAATTCAATTAATCCATATGGGAAATCTAAACCTGATACAGTTACTACATTAGGGCTTAATTTACGGTATGATTATTTTGATTTTTTTGGATATATTGATATTCACGATATATTTTATATTTATAATGAAAAGCCTTATGTTTTTGGCGAAATAAATAATTATCTTTTTGGTGAAATAAACCCAAGGATATCTATTTTAGCACTTGCTAATCAAAAATTAAGCAGCAGTAATTTTTTTAAAGATTTTTTAATTGCTTATAACTTTACTTTTGATTCTGATAATTTATTACAGCATTATATGGGAGTTGGAATTGATTTGAATATTCCTATATTTACCTATTTAAAAATTAATCTGTATGCCAGATATAATCAGGCATATTATGGCAGAAATGAAGATTCTTTTGATGGTTTTTTATTAAATGTAGCTTATGAAGTGCCTATTTATAAATTTTATCCCGGTATAGAAATAGTATATTCAAGCTGGCTGAAATATATTTTTGCAACAAGCCCAAATAGTAAAGTAGCTAATGAAACAGATTATTCTATACAATGGAAAAATACATTTAGAATTGGGTATAAAGGCTTTTTTATTGCTTATTCATATCAGCATAATACTAATTATTTGGAGCTTGATACAGATAGTGCTCAGGAAGGAGAACATTCTCTTGGTATATATTATACTTATAAATTTTAATAAAGGTGGTTTATGTATAAAATAATATTTTCATTATTATTAAGTTTATTTATTACATCACAAAGCTATGCCCAGATTTTTATTAGTCAAATGCCTGATTGTTCCAAAGTTACTTTTTATGAAGATAATATTATTATAGGCTCATGCAGGTTAAATGTTTATATGGCATATACAGATGAACAAAAGATATGCGGTATGTTAAATTTTACAGATGAAACATTTAAAAAAGATGGTATGCTTTTTGTGGATAATGATGACTATATCAAAGCTCATTATTTTCATACAGAAGGAATGAAAATGGATATTCGCATTATGTGAGTTGTAAAAAAATCTGATAAAACATATATGCTATACGATAATGATGCAAAATATTCACCACCCGGTATTAAATCAGTTAAGATATATGGAAACGGTGTATTTGAAACCAGTGAAAAAAAATACCAAAATGGATTAAATAAGTGCTTAATAGAAAAAAATAAGTTAGGAAAATAATTATGGATATAAGTAAATCACAATCATATATTACAGCAGAAAATACACCAGATAATATTGAAATAAAAACATCTACTCGTTACGGCGGTTTTTCTACTGCTCCATATGACAGCTTAAATATGGGGTATTTTACTGGTGATGAAATTACTAATGTAATCAAAAATTATTATTATTATCAAAATATTACAAAAACATATAATATTGTTACTTTAAATCAGGTTCATGGTAATACTGTTTTAGAAGTTAATCAAGAAAATGCAGCAGAGATAATGTTTTCAAAAGCAGATGGGTTATTTACATATGAAAACAATCTTCCTATTGGGGTGATAACTGCTGATTGCCTGCCAGTAATGATTGCTGGCAGTAAATGTATTTCATCTTTACACTGCGGTTGGAGAAGCCTGAATGCTGGTATTATAGACAATGCTTTTAAATTATTTAAAAAATATAATGATACACCAATTTATGCTTACATTGGTGCAGGAATATGTGAAAAATGTTATGAAGTTCGCGATGATTTAGTTAAACAGTTAAATCCTGCTTATAAACCTGAAAATACATTAAAAGAAACAGGGCAGGGACAATATTTATTAAATATGAAAAAACTTGCAACTAATGCTTTAATTTATAATGGATTAAATATTGATAATATTGAAATAACTCAATATTCTTCATGTTGCAGTAAAGGGTTTTATTCATACAGATTAGAAAACGGCACAACTGGCCGTATGGTTACTACTATACAAAGAGTTATAAAATAATGAGTGTTATAGAAAATTATAATAAAATACTATTACAAATAAATGAAATATCAAAAAATACAGACCACCATACAAACTTATTGGCAGTATCTAAAACACAATGTGTAGAAAAAATGGAAGAACTGGCTTTAAATGGTGTTAAAATGTTTGGTGAGAGCAAAGTGCAGGAAGCCGTTCCGAAAATAGAGTATTTATCAAGTAAATACAAAGATTTAGAGTTTCATTTTATAGGAAAAGTGCAGACAAATAAACTAAAAAAAATTGTAGAATATTTTTCTTTAATTCATTCTGTTGATAGAATAGATATTCTACCATTAATAGATAAATATGCTTGTGAACTAAATAAAAAACAAAATATCTTAATACAAATAAATATTGCACATGAAAAGCAAAAAAATGGGATAGACCCTTTAATATTAGATAGTTTTATCAAAAGTGCATTACAATATAATAATATATTATTAAAAGGGATTATGTTTATGCCGCCTTATGAAGAAGATGTATCTAAAAATATACCATATTTTATAAAGGCATCAGAGCTTTTTAATAAATATAAAAATAATACATTCAATACTTTATCTATGGGTATGAGTCATGATTTTAAGGAAGCTGTAACTTATGGTTCTACACTTGTAAGAGTAGGAACAAGTATTTTTGGAGAACGAATTTAAAAATATTTTAAATATATTGAAATTTTTTTATTTTTAGTTCATTATAGAAAGCAATATAATTTATGTGGAGAGATAAATGTCTTTTATACTTTTTTTAGCAAAGTTTTATATAGTAATATTATTATTCAGGTTTGTTACAACAAAGCAGGAGCTGGTATTTAATCCGTTAGGTAAAGTTCTTGCAAAAGCAACAAATCCACTTCTTCCAAAAAACAATGAAAGATTTATTCCTTTACTGATTGCAGCTATAATCATAGTAACATCATTATTATATTCTATTTCATCTAATACATTAGATTTTCAGAATAAATTATTATCAGTATTAGTAAATTATGTTCACTTTTTTATGCTTTTTTATATAGTTTCAATGATATTTGGCAGTTTTGGAAACAGGCCTATTGGTGGTGGATTTATTGCTTTATTTTTTCGGTTAGGATTACCATGGGTTAAGCTGACAAGGCTTTTTATTCCAATTAACAGTGGTAAAATTATCATTCCTGCTATTATAATTGTATATCTGTTAACTGTATGTTTAACTTCTGTTATTAATACTGTTTTTAATCTTATTATTTATCAGTCAATAGGAAATACTGCTGGTATTTTTATATCTTCTCTTGCAGCAGGAGCCTATCATATTTTTAGTTTATTGTATTATATGAGTTTTGTAATAGCTTTTAGAGCATTAATTTCATGGGTAAGCCCAGACCCTAGAAATATAGTTGTGCAGTTAGTATATACTATTACAGAACCAGTGCTTGACCCATTAAGGAGAATAATTCCACCAATTGGTATTATTGATTTTTCAGCCCTTATAGCTATGGTTGCTTTTTATTTCGGTGGTATGATACTTCAAGGTATTGTGCAGCCTTTTATTTAATATGAGGTTTTTATGATTCTTTTTAGGATAGCTTATTCAATAGCAATTTTTGCAGTATTTATTATTTTCAGGCAAAGTATGGATATAAGTCTTTATATGGCATTGCTATATTCAGGAGTTGCTGTTTTATGTATTTTACTTTTAGATTTACTATTAGGTGGTATTAAAAGCTACCGCATAATTTCTTCACTGCTTATAGGTATAGCATTTTTAGTGCTTGGATTTTTACTTATTCAGTCATTTCAGTCAGTTTTTCAGCAAAAAGAAATAAATTTAATAGTGCTTTTTCTTTTCCTTTATGCAGGTATTATTATTGGAAATAAAAATCATAAATTTTTTGAATCTTTTATAACAAATGTAACCTTAAAGCATAACTCTACTAAAATAAAATTAGGCTCTCAGCCAAAAGTTTTAGATACATCTACATTAATAGATGGCAGAATAGCTAATATAGTAGACTGCGGGTTTATAGAGGGAACTCTTGTTATTCCGGGCTTTGTTTTAAAAGAACTTCAAAATATTGCAGATTCTCATGACCATTTAAGAAGGCAGAAAGGCAGAAGAGGGTTAAATGTATTAAAAAGATTACAGGAACAAACTAATGTTAAAGTTGAAATAGATAACACTTCTTTTGATGAAATCGGCACTGTTGATGAAAAATTACTTGCTTTAAGTATGAAAAATCATGCAGCAATTATTACAACAGATTTTAATTTAATGAAGGTAGCCGAAATTCAAAACATAAAAGTTTTAAATTTAAATAATTTAGCAATAGCATTAAGGCAGACAATTCTTCCGGGTGAAGATTTAGTTATTACTGTTGCAAAAGAAGGTAAAGACCCTTCGCAAGGTGTTGGTTATCTTGATGACGGCACAATGGTTGTTGTAGAAAATGGTAAAAAAAGAATAGGGGAAACATTAAAAGTAGAAGCAACATCATTATTGCAAACAGAATCAGGCAGAATTATTTTTACAAAGGTAAAACCGTGAGTATATCTTTAATAATACCTGCTGCTGGTGTTGGTAAAAGATTTTCTTCAAATATAAAAAAACAGTTTACTGAAATAGACAGTAAACCACTGATATACTGGACTATAAAAAGGCTTATAACTGCATATAAATTTGATGAATTAATAGTTGGTATAAACCAAGATGATATTAAGTTTATGGATAAAGTGATGGCTGATTTACATTTAAATATCCCACATATATATGCAGAAGGTGGAAAAGAAAGAGCCAATACTGTTTTAAACTGTTTATTAAAATCAACATGTGATTTTGCAGCTGTTCATGATAGTGTTCGCCCATTTGTAAGCAGTCAGGTAGTAAAAGATACTATTTTAAAAGCATACAAAACAAATGCAGCAATATGTGGTTTACCTGTTAGAGATACAGTTAAAAAACTAGAAGGAAGCACAATAGAAAAAACAGTTTCAAGAGATAATCTTTTTTTAGCACATACTCCACAGGTATTTAGAAAGGATTTAATTTTAAATGCTTTAACACATTCATTAGACAATAATATTATAGTAACTGATGAAGCATCTGCATGTGAATATTCTAATATACATGTAGATACTGTTCTTTCTAATTATGAAAATATAAAAGTAACATACACAGAAGATGTTCATTTAATACAACTATTTAAAACAAAATTTTTTGAGGTATAAATGTTTGAAAATTTTAATTTTAATGATTTTATGGTAAAAGCTGCATTATCAGTAGTGCCTTTCAT
>CAMEZN010000099.1 GCA_945947845.1 uncultured Mucispirillum sp.
TGGAGTATATACATAACTTCCAGATACATAACCCAAGCCAAGAATAGGACCATTATTCCATCCAAATGAAATAGGTCCACCATCAAGAATCAGCAACGAGTGTGTGTAGTTTGGATATGATATTCGGTATACTTTTTCTACACCAACAGTTAGCTCTGGAGTATAATTTTGATATACCTGTGTTGGAGTATTTATTACTTTTTGATTGTCTATTGTGCCAAGCTGTCCAAAATTATTATCACCCCATGCACAAAGAGAGCCATCTTCCATAATCGCATGTATAGATGAAGAGCCATATGGCATAACTAATTTTTTCATACTTGGACTGTTATATATACAAGAATCAATGGATACTTTAGATATTTCACTGACATATTCTTCATCACTTCCTATACCTAATTGACCGTTAAAATTTTTACCCCAAGCATATAGCGAATCATTATCTAGTATTATAAACACTGCATCATTAGCATTGCTTAATATTTCTTTAATTTTAATTATTTCAGGCTCTGGCTCTGGCTCAGGTTCAGGCTCAGGTTCTGGCTCTGGCTCAGGTTCAGGCTCTGGCTCTGGCTCTGGCTCTGGCTCTGGTTCAGGCTCTGGCTCTGGCTCTGGCTCTGGCTCTGGTTCAGGCTCTGGCTCAGGTTCAGGTTCTGGCTGAACTGTGCCACCGCCGCCATTATTTACGCCACTATTACTTTCATTACCGCTGTCACTGCAGGCAGTTATCATAAAAATTGATAAAACAGCAAAAAGTAATGTTACTATAAATTTGTTCTTTTGCATAATAAGCTCCTTTTAATAGTTTTTTTATCCCTTTTATCATGGGGGGGGGAAATGTCAAGCATAAAAATTGTATAAATATTTAAAAATGATTATATTTAATAACTTAGTCACTAGGTGTCGCAGCATAATTTTATATTTAAAAAACTTTTTGACATATTATTTAAATTCTTTATACTATAAAACATATAATATTTATCAAAAGGTTGAGTTTATGAAATATATATTAGTTTTACTTAGTGCATTAATAATAATATTAGGTGTAATATTTGTTTTAAAGCAAAGTGAAGAAAAAAATATTAAAATGCCAAAAGCACCAGAAACAGAAAATATTGCTACATTAATCAGGCAGTTAAAACCGCTCATTGATGAAGTGTCTTTAAAGAATTTTCAAAATGATAAAGAAGTATACAGTAATTATAAGACTCAGCTTGCTTTAATAGATTCACTTTCAGAACAAGTGCTTGATAATGCAAGCTGTATTAAAAATTTTAAAAATTATAATCCAGCAGATTACTACACACTTCGTTTCAGCAGTAAAATGGATTTACTTTCAATGCTATCTATAATTGAAATTAATGAAAAGCAGGATAATAATACAAGTATATTTTTTGCACAATCTTTTCTTGATTATCTAAATTTATATACTGTCCCACTTGAAAGTCTGTATAGTGAAAATATATATGTAGATGAATATTTAAAAGAATATAAAGAACCTTATTGTATTCGTGAGCAGTGTATACTGGAATATCAAAGACAATTATCATTTTTGGATAATATAGAAAAAATAATTGATACATTAAACCTTTCAGAAAAAGATAAAGAAATAAGAAATACTCTTATTGATAAATCAAAAAAAAGCTATGGTTTATATAGTATTAGTTCAGGTCTGTATGAGCATATCCCGCAATTTTCCCAATGGGAAGTATATAAAAAGAAATATATATTTGATAATTACCAGCAGACTTTCTTAAATAATCTTTATAAATATAAAGTAGTAAAGGCTTTAAAAAATGTTTATCTTGTAAAAATCTATATGCAGTTTATTATGCTTGATGATAAATATGCAGGTAACTTATCAAACTTATCAGAGATGGAGCAGGAATACCCAGAAGAATTTTATGAAGAAAGCACTCTTTTTGTAAGCGGCTGTACAAATCCTGAATATTTACTTGAAAATACACTGAATAAATGTGTTGAATATATAAAAAATGCACCGTCAGAAGAAGATGCTTTTTCATATTTAGAAGATGAAAATATTGCTGGCTATGTTATGATAAATGATACTCTTTGTGCAAAAAAAGATGAATATGGATATAAATTTTATAATAATGATAATATAATGTGCCAAACATTAAAGGATAAATTAAATTATACTGGCAGCACAAATATAGAAGAACTTTCAAATTATATTGATAAGCTTCGTCCTTATATGGATAATGTAACAAAAGAAAAGGCAGATTTAATAGCAAAAGGCGAACAACTTGATTCTATTGTATTTATAGAAGGATTTGTAATTAATGAATTAGCAGATAAAGCTGTGGAGAGCATATATGAAGTTACAAGGTTAAAACAGTATGATAAAGCATTATATACTGTTATAAAATATGCAGCTATGCTTGATTTAGTTACATATATAGAAGAGCTTGCAGGTAAAGACAGTAAAGAAATAGCCAATGCTTATCTATCAGCAGTTACAATGTATACAGAGCAGATTGATAATATATATGCTGCTGGTATAGATATAAATGAATTTTTAGATAATTATAAACTTCCACAAAAAATATTAGATGAAAATAAACAGGAAAATTTAATTGATGTTTTTCGTATAATATATAGTATACTAGAAAATTATAATCTGCATAATGAAGATAAACCTGTAATTAATAAAATATTTATGGAAGGCCAGTCTGTATTAAAATATACTGCTGCTTTAATGAAACAAAATAATAAAAACGAATACCAGCTATGGCCTAAAATATTATTTCCAAAAAACTATACAGATGAAACACAAGATTTATTTATGAAATTTTTTAATTATAGAGTTGCTAAAATCCATTATAACACATATTTTTCTAAAATATATGCAAAGCTTTTTACAGTTGATAAGTCATACATAAATGATTATGAACAAATAACTGCACAAGATGATAAGAAAAAAGCATATATAGAAGATATTTCAGCAAAACAAAATGATATGCTTGCTGCTGCATGCAGAAACCCTGATTATTTAACAAAAAACAGGGTTGAAGAATGTATAAATATTATTAAAAATAAAAATAGCAATGAAGCTTTTTCATATTTAGAATCTTATGCTTTAAAAGAGTATGTTATAATTAATGATAAGGCTTGTGTAAAAAAAGAAAATAACGGTTTTAAATATTTTGATAATGATAATACGATATGTCAGTTATTACAGGAAAAATTAAATTAAAATATAAAATTATTTATAATATTTAAATATTAAAAAAATATAAATACTATTAATCATATAAAAAGTATTTTAGTGTATCTTGTTTTCTATATATTATTTCATATAAAAAATGCACCAAAAATAATTTATATATTTATGGTGCATTTTAATTATTATTTACTTTAAAATTATTTAAATTATATCTTCATATTAATTAAAGCATTTAGGCGGCAGGTTTTTATCCATACTTTCTATTTTATCTTTATTTTTCATAAGTTCATAGATAGTGTCATAAGTGCCGTCAATAAGGCTTTTTTGCAATGCTGGTTTTATACCTGCTTTATATATTTTATCACCTGCTTTTATTTCAGCTTTTTCTATATCTATAATTACTTCTGTATTAGGATTTTTCTCAATATAAGAAGCAAGTTCATTTATTTCTGCTTTTGGCATAGTTATACATACAAGCCCTAATACAGATGAGTTGCCATAAAAAATTTCTGCAAAGCTTTCAGCAATAACAGCTTCATAGCCTGCTCTTTTAATAGCCTGTGGGGCATGTTCTCTTGATGAACCGCAGCCAAAGTTATTACCACTTAATATTATTTTTGCACCTTGATATTCAGGTTTATTCATAGGGTGGTCAGTAGGCTTGCCATTTTCATCAAACCTTTCATCTCTAAAAGCCTGTTCACCAAGTCCATCAAAAGTAACACATCTTAAAAATCTAGCAGGAATAATCCTGTCTGTATCTATATCATCACCAATCATAGGCATAGCTTTGCCTTTTATTTCTTTAATATTTCCAGTCATTTTTATACCCCTTATATCATATCTCTAACATCAGTAACAGCACCTTCAACAGCTGCTGCTGCCACCATTGCAGGACTTAAAAGCATAGTTCTTCCAGTAGCAGAACCTTGTCTTCCTTTAAAGTTTCTATTAGAAGTAGATGCAGATATCTGGTCGCCAACAAGTTTATCAGGGTTCATGGCAAGGCACATAGAGCAGCCCGGTTCTCTCCACTCAAATCCAGCTTCTTTAAATATAACATCAAGCCCTTCTTTTTCAGCCTGTTCTTTAACAATAACTGAGCCCGGAACAGCAAGTGCTTTAACAGATTTTGCAACTTTTTTACCTTTTAAGATTTCAGCAGCTATTCTAAAATCTTCTATCCTGCCGTTTGTGCAGCTGCCGATAAATGCTACATCAATTTTTGTTCCTTTAATAGGGGTGCCTGCTTTAAATTTCATATATTCAAGAGCTTCTTTCATAATATCAGTAGCAGGTTCTGGTATTTTTTCATCTATACCTATTGCCATTTCTGGTGTAATGCCCCATGTAACCATTGGAGTAATTTTATTAACATCAAATTTAACTATATCATCATAATGAGCATCTTTATCGCTGGCAGTGCTTTTCCAGTATTCAACAGCTTTATCCCATGCAGCACCTTGTGGAGCATAAGGTCTTCCTTTTAAGTATGCAAAAGTAGTTTCATCTGGGTTCATATATCCAACACGAGCACCGCCTTCAATAGCCATATTACAAATAGTCATGCGGGCTTCCATACTCATTTTATCAACAGCAGTGCCTGCAAACTCATAAGCATAACCTAACCCGCCGTTTACACCAAGTTTTGCTATAACTGTTAATATTAAATCTTTTGAGTATACTCCTTTTCCCATTTCTCCGTTTAATTCCACTCTGCGAACTTTAAATGGAGCAATACTCATAGTTTGAGTAGCTAAAATATCCCTTACTTGTGATGTGCCAACACCAAAAGCAATAGCACCAAAAGCACCGTGAGTTGCAGTGTGGCTGTCTCCGCAGGCAACAGTCATACCGGGTTGAGTAAGCCCTTCTTCTGGTCCTACAATATGGATAACTCCATATCTGTTATTTTTAACACCGAAAAGCTGTATTCCAAAATCAGATGTATTTTTTTCAATAGCTGCCATCATTTCTTCTGCAAGGCTGTCTTTAAAAGGACGAGCAGTATTATCTGTTGGTATAATATGGTCATGTGTAGCAAATGTTCTTTCTGGGTGAGCTACTGTTAAGCCAAGTTCTCTAATCATAGCAAATGCCTGCGGACTTGTAACTTCGTGTAATAAGTGCAGGTCTATAAACAGCTGAGACTGACCGCTTGCAAGAGTTCCTGCAACATGCCTTTCCCATACTTTTTGAAAAAGATTTTTTCCCATTATTGTATCCTCGTAAAAAATTATATAAAATGGATAATAATACTAAAATTATAAAATGTAAAGCCATAAGAAAAAAATAAATTACAGCAGATTATATTTAATTTACAAATAAAAAATATTGACATATATGACAATATGTATGTAAAATAAACAATTGAGATAGTGGGTGGCAAATTATGAGTGATTGGCGGTTTAATTTTCCAGAAGAATTATCTTATGAAAATATTGCAAAGAAAATGGGTTCAGGTAACCTTATTTCCAGCGGTAATTTAGATTTTCAATATGGTTCACTAAAACATGTTGATGTATTAGAAAACATTGCAGATACTTCTGTGTCTGATGTTGAATTACGTGCTTATATTTTTAAACTTCCAAAACGGTTTGATGAATGGATAAGGAAGTAAAATAATGGGCAGTGTATATACCATCAAAAATTTATCATCTGAGCTCAAAAGAAATTATCCTATTTTTAAACAAGCTATTGAAGCTGTATATTTATATTACAGTCTACATGAAAATATGCTTTCAATTCTTTCTGGGAATAGAGATTACGATATTTCGCACAGCATAATGAAAGCAATTCTTGAAATATTTGATATTGAGTATGAAAAACTGCCTTCTAAACATAAGGTATTAGCAAATAATGTGAATATTATTTACAACGAATCCCTTATAGTTTCAGAAAACTTAATAAAACAGTTAAAAGATACTTTTCCAAGCAGTGATTTTAAAGATTTAAAATATATCCCGCATTTATCATTAAATGACCAGTTAAATTGCTATAAATTAATTATTAATAAAGTAATGAAAACTCCATCAAAGCCTAGTATAGTAAATTACAGGAAAGGCTCAAACTATAAGTTTGATTTTGCAAGGACTGGTAAAGTTATTTCTCTTTTCTATAATTTTATAATTCTTTATGAAAAAATATTTACAGAACATAATAAAATAAACAGCAAACCTGTTAACAATAAAGAAGTCTTTATAATGGATTTTTTTATTTTTCTAAGCCATTTTACATTTGCATATATGACTGATTATGTTAGTGCAGAAGATGATGACAGAGCTATGCATTTTATTGCAAATAACCTAGCAAAAGCAGAAAAGCATTTAGAAAAAGGTATCTTAAATATAGCAAAAATTATATCAAGTTCTATTGTTGCAAGCAATGATATGGATAACGATTTAGTAATCCAGCTTGCAGCTATCAGGCAAAAAGAATATTTTTCACTATCTCAAAATATAGAATCACGAGTAACTTCATATATTTTATGGCTTAGCTATGTGGAAAT
>CAMEZN010000100.1 GCA_945947845.1 uncultured Mucispirillum sp.
AAACGAGCTGGTCTGTGTTTGCCTACATCTAAAAATGAATGCATTTGATTTTCATGGCACTGTCCACATGCTTCCCAGTTCATATTAACTTTTGGTCTATTTTCTGGTGTAGGGTTTTCTGTATGCTCTGCTTTAATATCAAAGTGGCAGTTTGTGCAGTCTAAATCTTTATGTGCCCCTCTTGTGTGAAGCTCACTTACCCCTGTGTGACATGAAAAACATGTTTCTTTATCTGTTTTTCCTGCTTTTTCTTTTACTTTGCTTTGAGCAAGAGTAAAATCAGCTTTTGTTGCAGCTAATGCACTTCTATCATAGCTTGCTTTAACTACTACCTTATCTGCTGATGATTGAGCAGAAGCAGAATTAGCTGTTGCATTATTATTTGTACATGCTGATATAACAACAAATAATAAAGCAGTGATAAAAACCATTGCTGAATATTTTACAGTTTTCTTCATAATATCCTCCTCATAAGACATTACTTTTATAATTATAGAATACATGCAATAAAGTAAATGTGTTGCAAAAGTGATGCAAAAATTGTAAAGATTTATCTTTACATAATTTTTCTCCATAATGACAAACTTAACAACATATTTGCATAATATATGATATAGTATAAGTGTAAGCAAATCATTTGGAGGAATGTATGAAACAATCTATCATATTTCTAACTCTTTTATTTTCACTTATTATATCTACCGCCTTTGCTCAGACAGAAAAAGTAGAACACCCACTGCCAATAGACGGTAAAGATTGTGCAGTGTGCCATGCACCCGGAAGCACTGAGGAAATACCAGCAGACCCAACAGCATATCAAGAATGGTCTGCATCAATGCATGGTCTTAACAATGTAAAATGTGTTACATGCCATGGGGAAGAATCTACATTTAAAGCAGATTCAGATATTAATACATGTTTATCTTGTCACCCACAGGAAACAACCGTTATTAATAAAAAAGTTGAAAGTGCAGATACAGCACTTATTTGCTCATCATGTCATAAAGTTCACAGTTTTACTGTAACAAAAGAATCAAAACCTGTTCATACTAAATAAAGGGGGCTATTAAGATGGATATTTCAAGAAGAAATCTAATAAAAACATCACTGGCAGCAAGTGCAGCTGCCGCAGCAGGTATCACATTTGGCTGCAAGAAAAAAGAACCTGTTCAAGAACCTGCTGCACAACAGCCACAGGCAGATACTCAAAATAATAATACTGTAACAGTTGATAAATGGGTCAAAGGAGTTTGCCGTATGTGCGGCACAGGGTGCAGTATATATGTTGGTGTAAAAGATGGTAAAATGGTTGCAATAAAAGGTAATGTGGATTCTAAAACAAATACAAGAGGCACATTATGTATTAAAGGTATGAATATTTGGAAAGTTGCATACCACCCTGACAGATTAACTACCCCTCTTATCAGAAAAAATGGTAAATTAGAACCAGCATCATGGGAAGAAGCTCTTACTTTAATTGAAACAAAATTTAAAGAATATCATAAAAAATATGGTTATGATTCTGTTGCATATTATGGTTCTGGTCAGTGCACAACAGAAGAAAGCTATACTTTTAATAAAATATGGAAAGGCGGTTTTGGCTCTAATATGATGGACGGAAACCCTAGATTATGTATGGCTTCTGCTGTTGCAGGATACCTTTCTTCATTAGGCTCTGATGAACCAGCTGGTGCTTATGAAGATATAGAAAAAGCAAAATGTATATTTTTAACAGGGTCTAATACATCAGAAGCTCACCCTATACTTTTTAGAAGGATAGCAAGATATAAAAAAGATAATCCAGATGTAAAAATAATAGTATGCGAACCAAGAAAAACACAAACTTCACTTATTGCTGATTTATGGATGCCGTCTCTTCCGGGCACAGATTTAGCTATATTTAATGGTATGGCAAGGGAAATTATAAAAAATAACTGGCATGATAAAGAATTTATTGCAAAACATGCAAGGTTTACATCAGGTGATGGCTCACAAGCTTCTACTTTTGATGAATACATTAAATTTATAGATAAATATACTCCTGAATATGTGGAAAAAGTAACAGGCTGTCCAGCTGCTGCTGTTAAACAGGCAGCAGAATGGTTTGCAAAAAGCGGTGCTACTATGTCTTTATGGTGCATGGGCTTAAACCAGCGCTCTAATGGTGTATGGGCTAATAACCTTATTCATAACCTTCATGTGATTACTGGTAACTTTGGTAAACCGGGGGCTGATTCTTTCTCATTAACAGGTCAGCCTAATGCCTGCGGCGGTGTTAGAGAAACAGGTTCTCTTTCTCACCTTTTACCCGGCTGTAAACCAGTTGCAGTAGAGCCTTGGAGAAAACATGTAGAATCATACTGGAAAGTTGCAGAACACAGCATTAACCCTGCAAAAGCAATTAATCCAAAACCGGGCTTTCCAGCTGTTAAGCTTTTTGCAAGTCTTGGTGGTGAAAATGAACAAGATAAGCCTGTTAAGGCTATCATTATATCAACCACTAACCCAGCACAAACTCTGCCTAATTTAAATAAGTTTATTCCAAATATAAAAAATGCTTTTACTGTTGTAATTGATATATTCCCTACTAGAACAGCACAGCTTGCATCAGTAGTGCTTCCTGCTGCATTTTTATATGAAAAAGGCGGAGTGTATGGCTGCTCTGAAAGAAGAAGTTTCTTAACAGAAAAAGCTGTTGAAGCCCCAGAAGGCACTAAACCAGACCTTTGGATTGCATGCCAGATAGCTAAACGAATGGGGCTTGAAAAATATATTGCTTGGAGTAATGAAGAAGATATTGTAAAAATGGCAGAAATGGCTTGGAATGACTATATTGGCTGCACTGCAAATAGTGAAAAAACTCTTGCCGGTGCCACATATAAAAGGCTTAGAGAATCTACAACAGGTGTGCAGTGGCCATGTCCTTCCGAAGACCACCCTGGAACATATAAAAGATATGTCAGGGGAATGGACCCTATCTTTGATAACCCTGAAAAATACGGCTTAAAAATACCTGCTGATGCAGATATGTATTTCTATGGCAGACCAGATGGCAAAATTAATGTATTTATGAGAGATGCAGAGCCAAAAGCTAGTGAAAAAATATCAAAAGAATATCCATTTTTAATGACAACAGGCCGTGTTATTGAACAATGGCATACTGGAACTATGACTATGAGAATTCCAGAAACTGCTTCTGCTCACCCTAACTCATTTATTGAAATACATAAAAATGATGCTAAAAAACTTGGGCTTTCCCAAGGTGATATGGTAAAAGTGGAAAGTGCCCGCGGAATGAATATACTGCCTGTTAAAATAGTCAATATGACATTAGAAGGGGTATGTTTTGTGCCAATGCACGACCAAAAAGGAAACCGTATGGTAAACTTTATATGTAATGATGTAGTTGATGCTACATCTGGTGAACCTGATTATAAAGTATCTGCTGTTAAAATAACAAAAGTCAGCGGACCTGAAAAAGTTGATGACAGATATGTAGTAACAAAAGCTGAATTAGATAACCCTACATTCAGCTAACCCCAAATATTGCAAACACCCTGCTGATTATTTTATCAGCAGGGCTTAATATATGATAATACTTATGGTGATTTATGATTATTGCAGCAAGTGTATTATATTTTAATGAACAAAAATATGATGAAGTATTAAAGTTAATAGAAAAATACAAAAATATAGAAACTCACCAGCAGGATATTGAAAATGGTAAAATAGTTATTACAATTGAAGCTGAAAATAATAAAGAAATTGAAGATATTGAAAAAGATTTTACTCAACATGAGTTTATTATAGATTTAGCCCATTTCGCCTTTCATTTTGGCGAAGAAGTGGATAAGGTATTATCTGGTGGAAGTGTGCCAGACTTTGATATTACTAAACCATTTACCCGGAAAAGATTACAATGAGTATTTGGCAAGAAATAAAAAATACACTAAATAGTTTCCCGCTTAAAAGCTCATATCAAATTAACCGTATGCGGCCACCCGGTTCATGTGATGAAGAAATGTTTATGAAACTTTGTGTCAGGTGTGCCAGATGTGTAGAAGCATGCCCTTATAGAGTATTACGCCGTTCTTCTGCTACAAAAAATGGAGAAATAGGAACTCCATATATTTATGCAGAGATTGCAGGCTGCCAGCTTTGTATGAAATGCACAAGTGTATGCCCAACAGGAGCCATTGACAGCTCAATAGTTGAAATGCAGCAGACATCAATAGGAATAGCAAGAATTAATGAAGATACTTGTATGAACCATATATATGCAAAAATAGAATCAGGTGAAATAGAGCCAGATGGCACTGCTGCATTATGTAATTCATGCTTAAATTCATGCCCTTTACGAGAAGAAGCTATCTATTTAAAAGACGGAATAATACCAACTATCACAGAAAAATGCACAGGCTGCGGATTATGTGTTGAAAGATGCCCTATAAAACCAGTAAAAGCTATTGCAGTAATCCCAAAAGGTATGCCTGATGCAGAAACAGCTGGATATTTTCACTATTTAAAAAGGCTTGGTAAATAATATGCAGAAAATAAGAAAAATAGTGCAGTTTATTTTTTTGACTCCTTTATTTATTGTTCCAATACTTAACCTTCTTGAAATATACTTTATCAAAGGCACATATATTTCCCTTGATGCAGGCGGGCTTTCTATATCTGACCCAGTTGCAGTATTACAGGCACTTTTTATTTCTCACAGTGTTCGCCCTATTATGCTTGCTTCTGTTGCAATCCCTGCCTTAATAGTTATATTTTTTGGCAGAGTCTGGTGCAGCTGGGCTTGTCCTTACTATCTTATGCTTGACGGATTTGAAAAATTAAGAAAAAAATTAAAAATGCCTGTTTTAAAGCCAAAATACAGCCCAGAAATTAAAAGGCGGGCAAATATATCAAGGCTTGCTGTATTTATTATCGGGCTAATAATTGTTGGAATAGCAGGAATACCATTAATGTATCTAATCTCACCACCATCAATTATGAGCTCACAGGCTGTACTTTTAATAAAATATACTTATATTACAGCAGAATTTATTCTGCTTCCAGTGCTTGTGATTATAGAGTTTTTCTTTGGATATAGAATATGGTGCAGGTATGTTTGCCCAACAGGAACTTGTCTAAGCCTTATGCAGTCTAAGTTTTCTATGCATGTGGAATATTCAGGAGACTGTTCTAAATGTCAAAAATGTGTGCAGATATGCCCTATGGTTTTAGACCCAAAAACAGATAACCTTTCTTCTGCATGTAATAACTGCGGAGAATGTATCTCTGCCTGCCCTGATAATAAAAAAAGACCTACTCTTTATTTTAAATCCCATTAAGTGATTGAAATAAAAAAATAAATAAGGTATAGTAAACTATGCGGTTAATGAGTAAAATTATACTAATAATTTGTATTGTTGTGCTGATAGTTTCTATACCAGCAATAACTCTGCTTTGGAAAAATCAGCAGAAAACAGTTCGTGAGCAGGCTCATATTCGTGCTCAGGCAATCTATCAAATGATAGTTGTTACAAGGCAGTGGGTGGCAGATAATAGAGATGCGGTTGACCCTGTGCCTGCTGTTGTTACAAAAGAATTGGCAAAATATGCTGACCATATGGCAACATTTAAATTCCATATCACAAGCAACAAACTTGTAAACCCAGAAAATGCACCAAATAATTTTGAAAAATATGCTCTTAAAAAAATTGAAAACGAAAATCTCTCTGAATATGCAGATGTGCATATAGATGATAACAAAAATAAGTTTTACCGCTATGCTGCACCACTTTATATTAATAAATCATGTCTTGCCTGCCATGATAACCAAGATTACAGGATAGATGATGTTCGGGGATTAATCTCCATTATTTTTCCACTTGAAGAAATGGAAAATTCTATTGCAAGCAGCAATAAAATCACTTCTTATGCTGTAATTATCGGGCTTATTATTCTGATTGTAAGTATTAGTTTTTCTATTTACATACTTGTTATAAGGCATTTAAGAACATTACAAAAAGCAGCTGATGCTATGCGGCATGGTATTAGAGAAGAAACAAACATAAAAACAGATGATGAAATAGAAAATTTATCTCTTGCTTTTGACCAAATGAGCTTACAGATTGTTAATAATGAAGAAATATTAACAAAAAATCTGCAACAGGCAGTATCTAAATATATAGATTTAGTCAAAGAACTAGAATTAAAAAATAAAAAATTAGACAGCTTAAATAACTTAAAGTCAGACCTGCTTGATTCTGTTGCCCATGAAATCAGAACTCCACTTACAAAAATACTTTCCTATTCAGAACTCTTAAATGATGAAAGAGTGCTGGAACAATCTGATATGAGAGAAAAATTTACATCTGCTTTAAAACATAATGTAAATGTATTAAAAAATATGTTTAATGATATTATTACATTAAGCAGATTAGAGCATGACCAGCATACTTATCACCCTATACCTATACAGATTGAATACTTATTGCAGGATTTAATATTCACTAATGAAATAGAAATTAATAGTAAGAATTTACAGATAATACAAAATGTTGAACCATATACAATAAATGTTGACGGTGAAACATTTTCTATTGCTATATCAAATATTTTATCAAATGCTATTAA
>CAMEZN010000101.1 GCA_945947845.1 uncultured Mucispirillum sp.
GTAGTGCAGAATAACTGCCATTTTCAACAGGTATATTTACAGGGGAGCATGCCCATTTTTTACTTATTTCTGCATATTTCTTACATTCATTTGTTTTATTGGTAACGGCATTAATATATTTATTATACATATTATCCATATTTAAACGAATATTCATATACTTTGCTGCACTTTATTTTCTGCCTGTTCCATAAGGTCTGTAATATTTACTTTTGCTTTATTGAAAGAAAATTCTGCATTTTTAATTTTTATATCAGTATTTTCTTGAAATAATAAAAGTTTTTCTAAATATTTTTCAGCTGCCTGTTGTATAGAGTTTTTAAATTCTTCTGCTTTACTAATCATATTAAGATATTCTGTTTTTAAAGTTTCTATTTCCTTTAAACGAATTTCTATTGTTTCCAGCTGTTTTATTGAATTTTCAACTTTATCAGAAATATTTACTAAATTTTCAGTTTTTTCAGCAGTAATATCTTTTATATCGTTTACAACCATTTCAATGTGTGATGCAACTGATTTTAGTTCATCAATGTTAAAGAGATTACCTAAATCAGTATAGTTATCATTTTCAAAAAGATATGCTTTATCATCACTCACTAAGAAAAATGGTGAGATAGTTTTTATTTTTCCATTGTCATTAATTGATATTTTTTGTGTATTCCAAGAATATAGTTTCATGTTATCCTCCATTTATGGAGCATACTAGCACAGCTGAAAAATGCTGTGTCCTATATATGCAAAAAAGTCCATAAATGTATAAAAAGTCCGAAAAAAACAATATTATTCATTTTTTCTGTTAATTATAGTGTATAGTGAAGTAAAATGTGTATTAATTGTAGTAATTAAATATGAAAAGATTGACATAAAATAGTAGTTTGTATATTTATGTAATTATTTTAAGGAGGGTCAGTATGACTAGAATTATATCTTTATTAGTATTAGCAGCAGGTATTAGTATTTTTGCTGCTGGTTGTTAAGAGGAGAACACTCCTGCTTCTGCAACCATAGTAACACCAGAAGTATCTAACTATTTAGACATTTCAGTATTTCCAATTGAAGTGGGAGAGTATTCACTAGATACTTATACTTTTCGTATAGTAAACCCATTTGATAATGCATCTTATGAACCAGCTGATAATGCAAGTGCAGATGTTGTGTTAACTTATAATGGTCAGCCTGTTACAGATATTATGAGTCTTGATAAAGACAGCACTACTGGAACTTTTAATACTGATTTAATAATTTTAAGCACAACTTGTGGCGACAGCACAACTTATGGAACTGTTCCTGCTGTATTAGCAAAAGGTCAAGGCTGCGAATTTACATTTAAAATCGCTCCACAGGCTGCTTTTATGTCTGTTAATAAACTTGCAGTAGAATATAAAAAACAAAGCTTTTTTGGCACAGGTGCTTCTGGCACAGGTGATGCAGACAGCACTATTTTAACAGAAGAGGCTTTACTTGCAAAAGCAAAAGCAAGTGGTGCATATCAATTAAATGAAACAATTTTAAAATACTCTGGTAAAAGAAATGCATATAGTGCTTATGGTGTAGTATATAGAGAAGCTTCCCAAGGAACAGAAGTTAACCATGTATTTAGTAAAATAAATGGAAGCTTGGTAGGTGATTTAACTGGTGCACAAGTTATTACTGAAACTTTTGATGGTGGAGTAAATGGTGCAACTCATACTATTACTTTCTTAGATATTGATAATAATGCAGGAAGTATTTCACCTTTTGCAGCTGGCATTAATCCTAAAATGGATATAAATACATCACTTTTAACTTACTATCAGTATAATTTCAACAGCCCTAACAATTCATGCACAGCAACAGCCTTAACTAACAACACAATGACTGTTACATGTAACCCTAACGGTTCAGCAGATTTAACTATTGGTTTAAAAGTTGGTGATGATTTATATTATAAAGAAAAATACTTAAAATATGATAAAGCATATTATGTAACATCTACTTATACACCAGCTGTTGGTGCTCAGCCAGAGCCAGCTATTAATGTTTATCTGCTTTTAGAAAGAGATAACAGTTCTAGTGCAACAGCTGATACTAATAACATAGATTTAAATGTTAAATGTTGGGAAAGTGCATATACTGATGGCACATTAATTGGCAACCCACAAAATCTTAATAATTTAGAATTAAATATATTCAAAAAATATGATAATACTTATAACACTGACGGCACTTTATCAAGCACTGCAACTGATTATGTATCAGTAAAAGGTGTATGTGGTAGTAGTGTAAATATTGATACAGAATATCTGCTTTCTGATTTTACATGGCAGTCTGGAAATATAACTTATCCAACACTTGTTTCAGATGCTAATGTGAAAACATACAGTCCAGCAGCAACAAGTCCACTTGATGGTATTGTTCGCCACAATTTACTTGCTAGATAAGTTTAGTATATAAATAATACTTTTAAAAGGGGTTAGGTCAAACTAACCCTTTTTTATTGGGAAATGTATAATAATTTAGTTTTTTAATTAGATGATAAATATATCAAAATCCATGAAAGTTTATATAAAATAAATACTGCTTATTATATGTGATAAAAAAAAGGCTTGTTTAAAAAACAAGCCTTTTTACTGTGATTATTTAAATATTAATATTTAATATCTGGGTGATGTATAATAAAAGCAGAAGTAGAATATTCTGGCTGCATTTGATTAGACTGGCTTAATGTTACCCCAATTTTTTCACTTTGCAGCATATTTGCAATAATATTATTATTTTCAATATCTGGGCAGAGTGGGTAACCAAAACTAAACCTTTTACTTCTATACTTACCTGCAACAGCATTTTCTGGTGTATCGCTTGCTTTATCAATAAGATTTAATTCCTTTCTAATAATGCGGTGAGTATATTCTGCAAGACTTTCAGTAAGTTCAGTAAAAAGCCCGTGGGCCATATAGTAGTTTTTATAATCATTATTTTTAAAAAGTTCTGCACAATATTGTGCTGGTTTTTCCCCTAATGTAACAATCTGCATTGGCAGCACATCAAAACTATCTTCACTATTTGAAATATAGTCTGCAAGGCTGTATTTTGGCACAGCTTTACTATCAGGGAAATTAAATGTATGCAGTAGTGCACCATCTTTTGCATAAACTTCAATAGAATTATTTATGCTTCTGCATTTAAAGTAACCATATATTGCTTTTGCTTCCACCGCTTTTTTAGATGTAATATCTTTAAACAAGCTTTTAAGTTCTGGAATAACTGTTTCATTAATGAGAAATTCATAATCTTCACAGCTTAAATCTTTCTTTTTATAGCCCCATATATTTGAAAATAAAAAGTTTCTATTAAGATATTTATATACTTCAAATATATCTGCACTAATAACTTTTGTTCCAAAAAATGGTGGTGTTGGTATATCTTTTTTATCAAGTTTTAAAATATTTGCTCTTTCTTCTTTTTGCCCATTAAATTCTTCAATTATTTCAATAACAGGTTTTTCGTCATGTTTATTTGCAGCGGCTTTTTTAGTGCCTTCCATTGCAGATATGTTATCAAAAGCATCTTTACAGTAAAAAACTTTATCCGGCATAATAGGTGCACAGCTTTCATTAACAAATTTATTAGTTAATGCAGCACCGCCAAGCATAATTTTAACATCAGGCAGTTCTTTTGCTATTTCTTCAAGATTTTCTTTCATAATAATAGTAGATTTAACAAGCAGTCCACTCATACCAATAGCCTGAGCACCTACTTCTTTTGCTTTTTGTATCATCTCTGAAACAGGCACTTTTATTCCAAGATTGTGCACATTAAATCCGTTATTACTCATAATAATATCAACTAAATTTTTACCAATATCATGCACATCGCCTGCCACTGTTGCAATAACTACTTCACCTTTTGAAGCACCTTCTTTCTTTTCAAGATAAGGCTCTAATATAGAAACAGCAGCTTTCATAGTTTCAGCAGATTTTAATACAAATGGCAAAAGCATTTTCCCTTCGCCAAACATATCACCTACCTGCTGCATAGCTGGAAAAAGTATATTATTAATAATATCTTCTGCCTTATGGTTTTCTAAAAGAGCAGTGATGATAGTATCAAGCTCAGTTTTATCACCTTTAATAATTTTTAAAGGCAGCTGCTCAAATGGGGGCAGGTCTTTATTTATTTCTTCCTTATCTATCTTTGCATTTGCAAAATGTTCTATAAAGTTAGGCAGAGCGTTATCACGAGCATATATTAAATCAAGGCAGTGTTCCACATCATTTTGAGACATACTTGCAATAGGTGTTAATTTAGAAGCATGCACAATTGCAGTATCAAGCCCTGCTTTAACTGCTTCATTTAAAAATACTGAGTTTAATATCTGCCTTGAAGCAGGAGAAAGCCCAAATGATACATTACTTACTCCAAGAGTTGTTTTAACCCCTTTTAACTGTTCTTTAATCATTTTGATTGCTTCTAATGTTTCAACAGCTGCATTTGTTAATGATTCATCACCTGAACCGATAGAAAAAGTAAGTGTATCAATAATTAAATCTTCTGGTTTAAAATTATATTCATTAACCCATGTATCATAAAGCCTTTTAGCTATCTGGAATTTTTTTTCAGCAGTAGCAGCCATTCCGTCTTCATCAATAGTCAGTGCCACAACACAAGCAGGGTGGTCTTTCACCACATCAAGCATTTTATGGAGTTTTACTCCGCCGTCTTCAAAGTTTACAGAATTGATAATAGGTTTTCCTGAATATCTTTCAAGGCTTGCTTTGACAGTTTCTGGGTCAGTAGAATCTATCACAAGTGGAGCCATAAGCAGAGAATTTAAAACTGGCATCATAGTTTTATAATCTTCTATTTCATTTCTGCCGGCATAAGCAAGTGATAAATCAATAAAATGTGCACTATCTTCCTGATTTTTACATATTGCACTCATTCCATCAATATCTTCTGCTAAAAGCATTTCTCTAAAAGCTTTTGAACCAGTAGCATTTGCTCTTTCGCCAATCATAGCTGGTTTTGGGTTTTGCTCTAATGAAACAGCAGTAAAAAGGCTGGCTGCTTCTCCAATATATGCTTTTGCAGTTCTTTCAGGCAGTTTTCTATTTCCAGCCATTTCACTTAACATTTTTATATGGGTTTTATCTGTTCCGCAGCAGCCGCCAGCCATAGACACTGGGTATTTATCCATTAAGCTTTTCATAATAGCTGTAAATTTTTCATCATTCATAGGGTATACTGTTTTGCCGTCAATAGTTTCAGGCATACCAGCATTAGGCGAAATATATATATTTCCCTGCCATATATTTGATAATGAAGCAATGGCAGGTTCAAGCATATCAGGACCCATAGCACAGTTAAGCCCTAATGCAAATATCGGCATTCCTGCCATAACAGCAGATATTGCAGAAATATCAGACCCTGTTAAAAGTGTATAATTATTTTCAACAGTAAATGATACAAGTATTGGAGTATCAGTATTTTTTCGTCTGTTAGCTTCCTTGCAGGCATTAACTGCGGCTTTTAATTGTAAAATATCCTGTGCTGTTTCAATATTATATAAATCTACATCAACACATTCTGCCTGCTGTAAATACTGTTCGTAAAGGGATTGGTATGTAGTATGACCTAAACTTGCAAGTTTTGTGCCCGGACCCATAGATAATGAAATAAATGTATTCTCTTTTCCAGCAGCAGCTCGCCTTGCAATATCAACTGCTGCCCTGTTTATTTCTACGACTTTATCTTCTAAACCATATTCTGCTAAAACTGATGCAATAGCTCCAAATGTGTTGGTAACTGCAACATTTGCACCTGCATCAAAATAACCTTTATGTATATCATATATTATTTCAGGGTATGAAAGGCATAAAAATTCGTTACAGCCATTTTTACCCTGCCATTTATCTTCACTAATATTTATTTTTTGGATAGATGTTCCCATAGCACCATCAAAGACTACTATGTGGTTTTTTGCAAACTCTCTTATTGACACAGCTATACCCTCATTTATTGATTAAAAATAATTTTTTACTATATATAAAAATAATATTTTTGCAAGAACATATTGCATAACATAATAACTTTCTATATTATAAAAATGTAAATGAAAAATGTATTGAGAGATAATATGAATGACAGAACAAATACATTGTTTTCAGATGCTCATACTCAAAAGCAGTTTTTGAAAAACAGTATATTAAATTCTGTTATAATCTATAAGCATGTTGTAAAAGATTATTTTAAATATTTTCTGGGCAGTTTATCTCCTTTATCAAGGTATGAGTTTTGGTGCTTTATTTTTGCATTATTCAGCACCATATTAATTGTTTCATCACTTCTTTATTTTATTTATATAATATTTCCTGCCACCAAATTATATATAGATATTATATTTTACAGTTATATATTTTTAACATTGAATATTTCTGTTCGTGCTTTTGCATGCAGGATTATAAGTGTGCAGATATATTTAGACAATATTAAATCTAATATAAAACATTATAAAGCTGCATATATTGAAAGTTTTATAAAAAAATTTTTTATAAACATAAAAACTTACTATGCAGCAGCATATATAAATATT
>CAMEZN010000102.1 GCA_945947845.1 uncultured Mucispirillum sp.
ATAATGCAGCAAGTCCACCTTGGAAACCGCTGCCTATTGCATTAAATTTCCATTCATTATTATGTCTGTATAGTTCGCCAAAAACTGCTGATGTTTCAATAGAGAAATCTTCCCCTAAATCATAGCGAAGTATCTCTTCACTATTATCTGCATTATAAATGCGAACATAAGAGTTATTAACTTGTCCAAAATTTTGTCGTCTTTCTTCTGCTTCGTATATTGTAACTGTGAAGATTATTTTTGAAATAGAAGCTGGAACAAGTGATAAATCTATTTTGATAACTTCATCATCACCAGCACCAACACCAGTTCTGTTATCACCCATATGTTCAACTGAACCGCTGCTGTGTTTTAAGTTGCCGTAAAATACAAAATCACCAGATGAGGTTACTTTACCATTTTCACCTACTAAAAATGCAGCAGAATCTAAATCAAAGCTGCCGCCAGTATCATAAGCATTAGTATCCCAGCCAAGACCTACTATAATATTTTTTAAACCCGGGTTATTTTTATTCAGGCTTACTTTTTCACCTTTTTTTAAACTTACTGGCATATTACCCTCCAAATATTAATTTGTTTCTATACCATAATTAGCACATAATGCAGCAAGTCCACCTTGGAAACCGCTGCCTATTGCATTAAATTTCCATTCGCCGTTATGACGGTATATCTCACCTACAACAATAGCTGTTTCAATGGAAAAGTCTTCACCTAAATCGTATCTGACAATTTCATTATTTGTTGCTGTATCTACAATGCGGATATAGGAGTTAGAAACCTGCCCAAAATTCTGCCTTCTATTTTCTGCATCATAAATAGTAACTGTAAATGCTATTTTTGCAATATTATCTGGGATAAGTGATAAATCAACAATAATCTGTTCATCATCACCATCACCCTCACCAGTTCTGTTATCACCAGTATGTTCAACAGCACCACTTCTATGTTTTGTATTGCTGTAAAAAATAAAATCTTCTGGCACTGGTGCTTTACCATTTTCATTTAGCAGGAATGCTGAGGCATCTAAATCAAAATCAGCAGAGCCGTCATATTTATTTGTATCCCAGCCAAGCCCAACAATTACTTTTTTCAGGCTTGGGTTAGTTTTAGTTAAATCAACTTTTTGTCCTTTTGTAAGATTAATTGCCATAAGACTACCTCTGATATTATTTTAGTTGAGCATTAGAGTGAAATTTTGTATCAAACTCTTTTTTAATTGCATCAAGCCGTGCAGTTTCTTCTTCTCTTTTCTTTTTAGCATCATCTTGTATACGTTTTGTATCTTCTATACCCTGCATAATAGTCTTCCAAGTTTGCTCTAATGTTTCTATTTTTATTGAGCTGCCAGAAGCCATTGCAGCTGTCTGTTTTGCCTGTTCTGCTGTGTTTTGTGCATTGCGAATAAGCATTTCATTAGTTTTTTGGTCTAATGCAGATAATGCTTGGGCTTGTAATTTTTGTCTTTTTAAAAGAATTGCTTGTGCAAGAGACTGTTTAAATATAGGAAGTGTAATGATAAATGCTGAATTAATTTTTCTTACTAAATTCATATTGCTGAATGCTGTTGTTTTAAGCATTGGGATAGACTGCATAGCTACATTTTCAGCAATTCTTAAATCATGAGTTCTTTGTTCAAGAAGCATTTTTGCCTGATTTAAGCTTGTAATATCAAATTGTATTGCATTATCACCAGTTTTTTCAAACTCTGCCTGTTTTTCACTGATATATTTATCCAGCTCTCTAATTCCCTGTTCGCCTGCAAGTATATATTTAACTAAATCATGATAATATTTTAAGTTTGTTTGAAACATTGATTCAAGCTGACGGTTAGATTCTTTTATTTCATCTTCATATTTTTTTAACTGGATATAAATTTTATCTACTTCATTACCCATAGTTTGATATTTTTCTAATATTTTATCAACCTGTTTGCGGATATTTGAAAATATTTTATTGAAAAATCCCGGATTTTCTTTGATTTCTTTAATATCAAATTTATCCATTATTTTAGCAAGAGCATTAAGCATTTCACCAGAATCATTTATTTGGCTCATATTCATGCTTCTTATAACTAAATCAGAACATTTTGCAATTTCATCTGCTGCTTCGCTGCCAAAAGATACGATTGTATCCATATTATATACTTCTATTTGGCTTGCAATTCTATCAATCTCTTCAGAATTTTCATATTTAGCTGTCATTTCTTTACGGTCTTGAACAATATCAAATGGGACAACTTCGGTAGTATCAACAGTCTGCTGAGTTGCTGGTTCTGGCTGTTGAGTTACAGTTTCAGGTTTTCTATCAAAGTTTAAAGCCATTTATACCCTCCGAAATATAAAACTTTGTAATAAATAAAAAAAAGATATAAATAGTATATATAAAAATTTTGAAAAATCAACTAATAAATATTAGATTTTATGATATGAACATTTGTAAATGATTTATAGTATTGAAAAAAGAGCAGCTTAGAAACTGCTCATATATTAAGATTATCTTTTTGTTACTGGCACTCTATACAGGAAATTCATGGTAATAGTCTGGTCATATCTGCCTCCAACTTCTCCTGTTTCTGTTAAAAATACTCCGTTTATAAAACCTAATGACAAGCTGATACCATTTTCAAATGTAAATTCTTTTTTAATATTTATACCTGCATAAAACGGCACTCTGAAAAATGGGTCTCCTTCTACACTTATAAACCTATGGTCGTTATTTAAATACCAGCCTGAAACAAATACAATAGGTTCTATTTCAAACCAGTTTTTTACAGGGATTGTGCCTCTTAAATATAAACCGTGGCCAAATTGTGTTTCATTATTATCTCTATCTGTAATATTATAAGATGCTAAATATAATATTGATAAATGTTTGCTGTGAATACCAAGAGCACCTGTATAGTTTTCAGTAATAGCAGGTGTTCTTTCCCCAGTTACAGGGTCTACTACTAATGGATATTCATGCCCTCCATTATGCCAGTAGTGGAGAGCCATATAAGGAGTAAATATTTCAGAAACAAAATCAAGACTGTAATTAAACCCTACATCAAAACGTTCTCTATGTCTTTCTGTATGCAGTATCTGCCAGTTCATATATATTTCGCCTCTGCCACCTCTAAACCATTCAAATGAGCCGCCGTATTCATAATATCCATGAGTAAGTTTATCGCCATATAAATATGTTTCTGGTCCGTCTTTAATAAGTGTATTATCAGATGTAGAACGAACGACTGGTGTCATATCCATAAGCGGGTCTCTTATAGGGGCTGGTAAGTTATGACCACCTGTAAGTGTGCCTAATCTAAGCTGAACATCTTCATTGCCTATTCGGGAAGTGATTATTGGGAAAACCCTTACATTATCAGGAAATTCAAATGTGAAAGGCACAAGAAGTGATGCACCAAGCCTTAAATCAATAAACTGGTTAAATTTAATATCAAACAATGCTTCTGTAAAGTTTTCAAAATAAGTTAAAGTTGTTCTAGTTTCTTCCCATTGAGTATTTTCCCCGTTATAAGCATAAGAGCTTGTATATACTTGGAAATCAACTTCTGGTGCAGCTATGCAAGCCCCCCCCCAGTTTAAAATGATTAATGAAAATAAAAATATTAAAAATAATCTCATTCCCAGCACCTTAAATTAAAATTTTATTCCGCCAGCTATATAATATCTGCCGTCAGTAGAACCTTGAAAACCTATTGTAAATTCTGAAGGGCCTGCCTGAAATTTACCATATATGGCATATTCCAGATTAAATACAGTTTTGCCCCCTCTAACCTGTATAATCTCTCTTAAAGCAACATTAAGCATATAATATTCTATTGCCTGTTCCAGCCTTACATAGTGGGCATCTGGTGCAAAAGGGGTAAGGTTGCCTGTTGCATCAACTGTATGGTTTCCATCATCAGATACACTGTCAAGCGGCACTTCCCGCACATCATTTTGTCTCCATGTATATTCGGCAATAGCATTTACCCAGAGTTTATTGTTTAAAAATGGGTATCTAAAAGTAGAAGAAACCTGAACTAAATGACTTGAAAGCTCATTTGTCCAGCTGGCAGGAGCATTCCTGTTTTCATGGCCGTATAAAAATCTTAAATCAATATTTGGAAGGTTAAATTTTGCAAGGACAGCTTTTGGTATGCCGTGCATAAAATCGCCCTGAGAATATGCTATCTCATAGTGTTTGCCTATAAAACCAACTCTGATACCCGGTCCGTTCATGTTCTGCGGCAGCTGATAGCCTTGAATATCTGTATAAAATGGAGCATTATCAGATAAATCTAATGTGGTGTCATAAAAATGGTTCAAAAGCATAAAAGTATTTGTGCTTATGTCATATGTAGCTCTGCCTCTTGCAGAAACTAATATTCTGTCAAAAAGAACTGCTTGAAAACCGCCGTCATAAAAACCAGCATTACCTTTTACATAGCCGTAGTTAGACAGTGGGTCGTGTGTATCAAAATACCCGAAAGCTGTTACAAAGCCAGTTAGCTGTAACCAGTCATTATGGTATGTCTGGCCAACTGTAAAAAATAAATCTCTCATATTAAATGTATTTGCATTAATAGAATATGAAAAAGTAGAAGTTAAATGCACTTCTATTGGATATTTTTGAAAAAAACCAAGAGAGCTGTTATCTAAATCAGGCAGCACTCGCTTATAATCATCTCTTATATAGTCTGGTTTAATATACTGTGGGAGGTTATCATTTTTTTCAGCCTGTCTTGAAATGAAAAAATCATAAGCACTAGGCAGAGTGTATTCAGCTGCATATAAAGGTAAAGAAAAAATTGTGCAGCTTAACAGCGTTATAAGCAGTGTTAATTTCTTCATAAAAACTCCATAATTTTAAAAATAGGCTCTTATTATATGTCTTAATTTTGTATTGTCAACATTTTTTTATCAAAAAAAAAGGGAAAAAGATTTTTCTTTAAATTCCTGTTATAATACTGATGAAATTATATATTTGACAAATAAAATAAAATATATGATAATGACAGAAAGAAATTATGGAGAAAAAGTTATGAAAGTAAATAAAGAATGGCTGGAAGAATACAATAAAAAGAAATCTATAATGTGTCCGGAAAATTCTCTTGAAAAATATTTTACAGATAAAGAGATTGCAGGCTGTAAAATAGATACATTAGAGCTTGGAAAAATCAAAATCACTTCTGGTGAAATTGTTGCCTGCGACCCAACATCATGCCTTGATAATGGAGTGAGCCCTTTTTTTGATAATTTTCCAAAGGGCGAGTTTCCAGTAACTGCATCAATTGTAGTTGATGAAGAAGAGGAGATGGATAGTAAAATTGCACTTGTCCGTATAAAGTTTACAGATAATGCACCAGTTTTATACAGGGAAGCATTATATGGTGATGAAGATTTATCAGAAATAGAAATCCAAGGTGATTTTTTTGGTATAATAGTTGATACTGGTCTTGCCTGCTTTATAGATAGAGATGGTTATGATGTATTAGCAGCAGAGCTTACAAAAAGAGAAGAAGCTGATGAAGATTTTGATGCTTATACTGATATGTATTCAATAGAGCTTGAAAAAAGTGCAAAAGAGCACCCAAAATACCAATATCCAGATGGCGACTGGGTAAATTATAAAATCAATGATAAAAATAATGCTGTTATCTTTTCTTCCCCTTATGGTGAAGGATATTATCCAGTTTATGTAGCAGAAGATAAAGATGGCAGTATCTGTCAGCTTGTAATACAGTTTATAGATGTAGAGCTGCCAGATGATATAGAGGAAGATGAATAATTATAAGACAAATCCTTATACTGTGTAATATATAGTATACAGTATCCGTCTACTTATATCCTCTGATAGTTTTATCAGGGGATTTTTTTTAAAATAATATATGATTATTTGTTATTATAAATAGTAATAAAATTTACTAATAGAAAAAAGATAAGTAAAATATATTAATAAATTATGATAAATTAATCTGGTTTAATGTTGATTAAATAGTGATAAAGTAATTGAAAAAAGTGGCGGTTCAGGGAATTGAACCCCGGACACTGCGGATATGAGCCGCATGCTCTAACCACCTGAGCTAAACCGCCGTAAAAAAGTTGCGGGGGCCGGATTTGAACCGACGGCCTCCGGGTTATGAGCCCGACGAGCTACCAAGCTGCTCTACCCCGCGTCATCAAGGATAAACTATATAACCTATAAATTTATTCTTGTCAACAACTTTTTTTATTTTTTTAAAAAAATATTTTTATATTATTTATAAATAAAACTTTTATTCTTCATCAACTGGTGGATATGGTTTATCTTTTCTATACATAGTTGCCTGAGCGATAGCTATAAGGCTGTGGTCTCCATCAAAGACTTTTACTTCGTATGTGCCTAGTTTTCTTGTTTTACTAAGTTCTCTTGCTTCTGCTATTAATGGACCTTTTGTGCCCGGCTTAATGTATGATATATTTGCAGCAGCTGTTACTGCAAAAGTGCCGTAAGCAGTTGTTGCAACACCAAGTGTAGTATCAACTATTGCAAAAATTGCACCACCATGT
>CAMEZN010000103.1 GCA_945947845.1 uncultured Mucispirillum sp.
AAATTCATATTTCATACAAAAGTAAATAAGATTCTTTATATATTAATAAGTTATAGATTATTTTTGTATAACAGCATAAGACCATCTAATGTAAGGTTTGGTTCATAAACTGTTTTAATCTCCATATCTTTTGAAATATCGTTACCTAATCCGCCAGTAATAATAACATTAACATTACTATTAGAAAACTCTTCTTTTAATACACGTCTTAATAATCCATTTATCATTTCAAGATAGCCAAAATAAATACCAGACTGTATATGATGAACTGTATTTTTACCTATTACAGAAGCAGGTTTTTTTATACTTACTTCTGGAAGCTGTGCAGTATTTGAACGAAGCATTTTTGATGCAAGCATAATACCGGGACATATAATACCACCAATATATGCACCTTTTTCATTAATTATATCAAATGTAGTAGCTGTGCCAAAATCAATAACAATACATGGTTTACCGTATTTTTTTACCCCTGCAACAGCATTTGCAATTCTATCTGCCCCTACTTCCTTTGGGTTATCTACCTGCATAGTTATCCCTGTTTGTAATTCACTACTTACTATTAAAGTATTTAGTTTTAAATACTTTTTTATCATTCTTGTAAAAGTATACTGTAATTGTGGCACAACACTGCCAATAACAGCACCTTCTATATCTGCTACATTAATATTATTTCTTTCAAGTAATGTTAATAAAAGGCTGGCATATTCGTCAGTAGTTTTATCATGAATAGACTGTATACGAAATTTATATATTAATTTATCATTGTTATATAATCCAAATACAGTATTAGTATTACCTATATCAACTGTTAAAATCATAGCCTATTTCTCCAATATTTATATTTGATATTTGATTTGTATAAATATCCTGCACAATTAATTCACCTGTTGGCAGAATACCTTTCTCTATCATTTCTTTCTTTTCTCCATTAATATGAACAGAGATTTTTTGATTATAATTTGCTGAATACTTACTCCAAAGCTCATCAATTTTTAAACTGCCTTCTTTAAACTGATTAAGCATTTGTTCCATACTATTTAATATTTCAGCTAAAATTAATTCTTTTTTAATTTCCTTATCAGTATTTAAATAAACTGATGTTGCTCTATGTGCAATATCTTCTGGAAATTCTTTATTAAATATATTAATACCTGCACCAAAAACTATTTTTGCTGCATTATTACCTGTAAAAGAAGCTTCTAAAAGCATACCGCTTACTTTTTTATGATTAATAACACAGTCATTTGGCCATTTTAACTTTGTTTCAGAATATAAGGAAATACCGTTACATACAGAATATCCTGCAATAATATTAAACGGCATAAGCATATCTGGTGTAAGACCAGTTAATAAAATAGAAAAAATTAATGAAGACCCGGTATCTATCCATACTCTGCCACTTCTTCCTCTGCCTTTTGTCTGTAATGATGTAACTACCACTGAACCATAAGGAAAATCACCATTAAGTAAAATATCATTAGTAGAAGTAACTTCTTTATAAATATAAATATTCTTACCAAAACTTAAAGTATTAAGTGAATTATAAAAAAAAGATTTATCAAACAATTTATGTATCCCTTATTTTTTTAAATTACTTTTTTTATCATATATTATATATAATAACAAGTTAGATTTTAAATGAATATTTTATAAATAAAAATATTTTTTAAGATAAATATAGACTTTTTATAATCTTCATACTATAATTTTATAAATCAATAAAAACTGAAATCAGGGGGTTTTATGGGTAACATTCGTAATATCGGAATTATTACAGCAGGAGGAGACTGCGGCGGTCTTAATGCAGTTGTTAGAGGAGCTGCAAAAATGGCAGAATCAAAAGGTATTGGAGCATTAGTTATACCTAATGGTTATGCTGGTCTTTATAATCTAGTTGATTTTGAAAACCTGACAAGTTTAACTGGTGCGAGAAGTGAAGATATTAAATCTATCAGAGCAGGAAGTGAAGCAGGACATTCTCGCGTAAAAATATCTAAAATTAAAGATGATAATAAATATAAAAGAATAGTTGATGGTCTTAAAAAATTTAATATTGATGGTCTTGTAATTTCTGGCGGTGATGATACTGGTAGTGTAGTAGTTGACCTTCATGAAAATGGTATTCCTGTTGTTCATGCTCCTAAAACTATGGATTTAGACTTACAAACATATTCTGTTGGCGGCGACTCAACTATTAATAAAATTGCTACAATACTAGAAGATTTAAAAACAACAGGCAGAACTCACAATAGAATTATGGTTATGGAAGTTTTTGGAAGATATGCAGGTCATACAGCTTTTCGCGGCGGTATAGCAGCAGATGCTGACTGTATATTAATACCAGAAGTTCCAGTTGATTTTAATGCAGTTTATGAACACATTAAAAATACATATATGAGAAGAATTTTAGCAAGTGATGTTAGAGCTGGAACATATACAATTGTTGTTGCAGAAGGTGTTAAAGATGAAAATGGCAACCTTTTCTCAGAAGGTGGAGCAAAAGATGCTTTTGGACATGTTAAACTTGCAGGAGCAGGAAAATTTGTTAAAAATAAAATAGAAGAAATGCTAAAAGCTGACCCAGAAGTTAAAAAATTCATGAAAGAATCTGGTATGTATGTTGAAGGTCTTCTTGAAATCCCAGAAGTTAGAGATGTTAATCCTGGACATATTGTAAGATGTGGTGAAAGCTCTGCTTATGATGCTAACTTTGGTAAAGAAGTTGGAGCAGCAGCTGTTCAGCTTTTAATTGATAATATTCATGGTGTTACTGTATCCCATATAACTGGTAATGGTGAAATCAGATATATGGTTACAAAAGATGCTATTGTTCAAAGACATGTTGATTTAGGTGTTCTTTCATTACATGAAAACTTAGGTGTATGTTTTGGTAGAAAACCACAGCCTTCTAGTCCAAAATCAGCAAAAATTGATTCATTACCTGATAGAATTTATTAATATTTCAAAATTATATGCCCTTTCAGCTTAAAAACTGAAAGGGTTTCTATTATTAATATTATTGTATAGAGATTTGATGATGAAATTTTCTTATAATACCGTAGCTCTTGTATTTGATATAATAGATAAAATATTTTTCAGGCTTGGGAAAAATAACCCAAGAAAAGCAATATATAACCTTATCCCTGATGATAATATTAATCTTTTAGATGTATGCACAGGCACTGGGTCAAATGTTATTAAAATTGCAAAAGATAAGCCAAATGTTAAAATTACAGGTATTGATAATTCATCTGGAATGTTAAATGTTGGGTTAAAGAAAATATCTAAATATAAGCTTAATAATATTGATTTCCTGCTTCAAGATGCAGCTGATATGCAGTTTGAAAAAAACTATTTTGATTATGCAGTTATTTCATTAATACTTCATGAAATGGATATGAATACAGCATATAAAACACTGCAAAATACATATAATGTTTTAAAAGATAATGGTAAATTAATAGTCTTTGAATTCATTTATCCAGAAAATAATAAATTTTTTCCAAATCTTGCATTTAAACTTGTAAAAAAAGTTGAAGATGATAACCTGTTTCCTGAATTTTTAGCATATAATAAGGAAAAATATTTTATGGATAATGGCTTTAAAATAGAAAAAGCCCATAAATTTCAATATACTGTAATATACGAGCTTATAAAGATATGATTATAAAGTAATATCTGGCTGCTAACCATTATTAATATTCCATTGACAGTTACTTATCAGCATATTTGAAAAAATAATGCTTCACATGAAGAATTATTCAGGACTGCATATAAATATATTTCAAAAGATATTATATTATCTACCTTATGTAAATAACATATACTCATCTAAATGAACTCTTTTCCATTAAATAAATACTATATTTTAAGTCTTTTTCTTTACTGTTTAGTTTATACTATTTATTTTTTCTGGCACTATCATTACAGCTGCCAAATCAGAATATCAAAAATTTCTTACAACACTGACTAAATTCTGGTAGTTACAGCATATCTGTATATAAATAATACCACACTAGTTAAATATATGAATTGTATTAAATGAAGTTTTTAAGGTGGAAGAGAAAAATTTATCTTCTATTTCTGTCTGTAATATTGGTGCATTATCATTTAATTTATAGTAAGTTTTCTAACATAATTCAGTATGTGGAAATGTAATAATGGTAATATAATCATCATTAGTAGAAAATTTTTCAGGTTTACTTATCTATTTTAATGGTTTGTATATTAATTATGCTTTTAAATTTATTACAGTTCCAAGCATTTCATCACTTGTTCTAATAGTTACAGCATTAGCTTCAAAAAATCTTTGATTTACCATATTATTTATCATTTCATCAGCAATATTTACATTAGAAGAAACCATATAGCCTGATAAAATACTAAACCCAGTAGGTTCATATCCCTGCCCTGCTGCTTCTGCTGGTGTGATTGTTCCTAAAAGTTTACCATCGCTGTATAAATTACCTTCCTTATCAAGACGAACATTACCACCAGCACCTGTAAAAAGAAGTTCACCGGAAGGACCTCTAAAATTTCCAAAATCATCTACTGCAAACCTGCCAGCTGCATAACTATATGTATTTAATAAGTCTTCTTCACTGCCATTTCCAAAAACAGCAATATCTGACGGAACCCCAGTAGGTATTAAACTTCCTTGGTTATCATTAGGTCTAATAGCACTAAGTTTTACCCCGCCAGTGCTTAATTCAGATAAAAAGGCACTGTTAGATTTATAACTTGGTGTTCTTACATTTGCAATATTATTAGCTGTTACAGCAGATACAGTAGCAGCAGCATTTAGTGCTGTTACTGCTCCAAACATAGCATTAATCAATACTAACTCCTTTTTCTATTTTAAGCCTTCTATTTCACCTTTTTGCACCATTTCTTTAAGTTTTCTTTTTAAGATTTTACCAATAGTTGTTAATGGCAGTTCATCAGGGAAATATACATATTTTGGAATTTTAAAATTTGCAATATATTTTTTTAAATATGCTTTAACATCTTTTTCAGTAATATTAACCTCTGGGTCTTTTTTAATATATGCCAGTATAGTTTCATCTCCATCTTCATCTGGCACACTAATAACAGCAGCTGCTTCTACCCCTTTTATGTTATGAATATGTTCTTCTATCTCTCTTGGATAAACATTCATACCTTTAACTAATATCAAATCTTTTTTTCTATCTACAATAGTAATAAATCCATCATTATCCATAGTTCCTAAATCACCAGTAAAAAACCAGCCATTTTTTATAGCTTCTGCTGTTTCTTTCGGCATCTTCCAATAACCCTGCATAATATTTGGACCTTTGGCAATAATTTCACCAACTTCACCTCTTGGAACTTCCATATCATCTTTATCAACAATTTTAACAGAAACTCCATAAAATGCCCTGCCTACTGTGCCAGCTCTTGGGTCATCAAGAGTATTTCCTGCTACAACTGGAGAAGCTTCTGAAAGACCATAACCTTCTATTAACGGTCTGCCAAATTTTTTCTGAAATTTATTATAAATATCAACAGGAAGACCTGAACCACTGCATAAATGTATCTTAATAGGGTAAATAAATTTTATAAAAAGTTTTGGCATTTTTGCTTTAACTAATGCAGAATAAACTGTTGGCACTGCTGCCATTACAGTAGGCCGTTTAAAAATTAAAATATCTCTAAATTTTTTTGTTTTCAAATCCATTACAGATTCTAAAATAACAATAGATGCTCCTAAAAATGACGGAAACATAATAGTTACTTCAAAAGAATATATATGAAACATAGGTAAAAATAATAAAAATCTATCCTTATGTGTCATTTTGTAAGATATAGCAGCCATTTCAACCATACTGATTAAATTACCATGGGAAAGCATAGCACCTTTTGGAGCTCCTGTTGTTCCTGATGTATAAATAATCACTGCTGTATCTTCTTTTGATATATCTATTTCCAAAGGAAGTTCACTCATATTTTTATCTTTTAGTAAAACATTTTCAGCACCCCAGTTTGCAGCACTGTCATCAAATGAAAATACTGTTTGTAAACAAGAACAATCTTCTTTAACTTTATTAATAATACCTTTAAATTTTTCTGATGTAAATATTGCAACTGCTTCACAATTAGAAATAATATAACTTACTTCTTTATCTTTTAAAAAAGTATTGACTGGCACAACTATGCCACCTGCTTTTGATATTGCAAATGCTGCAAAAATAAAATAAGGCGAATTTTCCATCATTATGGCTACCCTGTCGCCTTTGCGGATACCTGAGAAAGCAAGCACACGAGATATTTTATTACAAAGTTTTTCTGCCTGAGAATATGTATATGTTATATCTTTAAAAAAGATATATTTTTTACTTCCATTTTTATATGCCTGATATGTTAAAATATCGGCAATAGTTTTTGGCTTTTCAACCTCTTCTTTTTTATGTTTAAATATCATACCTTACTCCGATAAATGTATTAAATCATGGCTTCTATCATTAAATGCTCTTTTTAATATTGG
>CAMEZN010000104.1 GCA_945947845.1 uncultured Mucispirillum sp.
AATAAAACACCAGATAAATAACTTTCCCAAAGTTCTTGAAAATCATTATTACATTCTTTTAATTTAAGAAAATAAGATGCTCCAATATTATATTCTTTTCCCAAAAGTTTTGTAATTCTATAATTTAATTTATCAAGTCTTGGCATTATTTCTGAAACTAAATTATTATTTAAAGAAGATAATATTTCTCCTGCTGTTGTTGAATATTCTATTTCCTGCCATGCAAAACGCCTGCGTATTGCAAAATCCATACTTTCTACACTTCTATCAATATCATTCATTGTGCCTATAATATATACATTTTCAGGTATGTAAAACCCTTTTTCAAAAGGGTCATCCTCATCATCTATCAAATTATTATATTGTGTTTTAACTCTGCCTTTTTCACCACGATATCCCGGGTCTATAGCATAGAAAAGTTCTCCTAATATTTTATTTAAATCACCACGGTTAATTTCATCAATTATAAAAACATATTTTTTCTGTTTAATCTCTTTTTGTTTGATTTGTGGCAATTTAGCATTATATTCTTCATAAAATTTTCTTAGAAAACCATAATATGATGAATATGCAAACCAAAATCCTACATGTTCAACAAATAAATCAGAATTATATTCATAAATATTATATTCAATAAACTTTTTATAAGCTTCTCTAAATTTATTATACGAAATTTTTCTCCTTTGATTTTCAACTGTTAGCTTTCCTGTTACATAAAAATATATTTTTTTATCATCATGATATGCTTTAATAATAGGAGAAATTTCTCCACCTTTAAAGCCATACAGCTTAACAGGATTTTCTTCATTAGCTTCATTGGCTAATTTATTAATAAATTCTTTTAAATATTTTATTAAAGCTATATCATATTCTGCCATATTATTTGTATCATTATCATCAGAAACAAGAGAAATATCATCAACTGCCCTTTTACAAAATTCTTTAAATATTCCATCCTGCCTTTCAAAACTTTTATCTTTAGTTGGCTTTATACCTTCTACAAAATCCGTATAATCATAGGATGGATGAAACTGCACAAAATCTGTTTGATTTTTTACAACAATATCTTTTTTACCTTCAATTTCTTCAATATCCATTCCATCAAGAACAACTGATGCTGCTAACTTTTTTGCTAAATATGTTTTACCAGTACCTGGAGCACCTGTTAAAATTAAATTTTTTGATTTGAGAAGTTTATTTTTTAAAATATTCTCTTCAAAATTAGATAAATCTATTTTAACATCTAAAACTTTATATATTTCTTCTAATCTAATTTTATTATTCATATTAAATTTATCAAATTCGAAAAACCCTCCTCTTATATATTTAATATTACAATCTATCCATTTTTCAACTTTTACTATGATTGCATAACAATCATTAGGAATCTTATATTTTATCAATTCTTCATTGTTAAAAAAATTATTTTTTATTGTATGTAATTCTGTAGGTTTATTAGCATCTTCTATAGCAATACCTATAGCTTTAATATAAATTCCTTGTTTTAATAAAATAATATCTCCTTTTTTTATTAATATATTATGATAAGTTTTTGATGTTTTAGATATTCCAGCAAAAGCAAAATTATTATCTTTACATTTTTGAAAATATGATGGGTAATTATCATCCCAGTTTGTTCCAAAGGTATAAATATTTTTATTGTTTATATAGTTATTCATAATTTCACCAAGCAGTTTATTTTCACAATAATTATAATATATTTTATGAGTAATACAATATTAATTTTACTTTATTTTATACAACACACTTTTATTTCATCATTTTTTGGCACTATATTTGCTATGAAATTATCAGAATCAAAGCGGAGGCTTTTTATGATAATAAATAACAGCATGTATCTTAATTATTTAAATACCCTGCAAAACCCTAGTAATGATGTTAATGCAGCAGATGATGATAATAACAGCACATCATCAGCAGATACTTCTGCAAATACTCCTGTAACACTGCCTGCAAATATGGATAGTGTAAATATTTCCGGCACAACAGAAGTAGAAGAAGTGGAAGCAGAAGTTATAGAAAAACCTGAATTTGAATGGAAATATAATACAACAGATAACGGATATCTTCCAGAATTTAAATTAGGCGACTGGGAAAATACTTCTGATATACTTTTTGGCGGAAATACAATGACTGTTGAAGAACGTTCTTATGCAGTATATCTGCCTGAAAAATTACAGGAAAAAATGGAAGCTGACCCAGAATTTGCAAAAGAAATTAATGCTAAATTAGAAGAATTTTTTAACTCCGCTAAAAAGGAAAGCGGAACATTAGATGACGGCACAGAGTATAATGTTATTGCTCAGCAAATGGCTGTTGCAATGGACGAAAATGGTAATATTACTCACACTTATGTTCGCACAGAAAGTTACAGTGTTTCTAATGCTCCGGCACAGGCTGCAAATGATGAAAATGCAGTAGATACTCTTGAATTTAACCCTGAAAATAATACAAATAATAATTCTTTAACAATCAAATACGGCTTTGCTATGTATCAATCAAGTGTGCAGCTTGGCAGTGCAGGCAGTAAAGAATTATCTGATGAGGAAAAAAATTCCAATGCAATGGTTGCAATAGGTGTGCAGGCTGTTATTACTATTGAAACATCACAGGTAAGTGGAAGTGAGCCTGTTACAGAAATTAGAAAAGCAAATGGAGATATTGTTGAACTTGAAACTGGCAAACTTATTCAGAAACATGCAGGTTACAGCAGCGGGCTTCAAAAATATGATGCAAAAGCATAAAAGTAATTATATTGGCACTTTATATATAAACTAATTTGGAGAAAACAGATTAAGCCGTCTAATAAACCAATTAGACGGCTTTTTTATTATCTAGCACTTATCTTTATTTTTATTACAGTAGCTTTCAAGCATATTTATTATTTTACTATCTGCATTTTGTTCTTTTGCATAGGTTAAAACATTAAAACCGCTGTCATCTTTTACATATATTTGGCTTTTAAGAAGCAGCTTCACATTATCTGCTAAATTATTACTAACTGCACACTGTAATGGGTTTGGTTTATATTTTGACCTTTTAGATGCATCAAAATATTTACTGGTATCCATATCCCATTTAGTTATCTGGCTTATATCTATATTTTTTAAAGCAGTTGCAAGATAGTCGCTGTTCTTATCACAGGCAGCAATCTGCACAAGTGGAATATCATTTTTAGATATCAGCCCATACTTATCTAATACATCACGACTATTAAACATAAAAAGCTGTGTTAATTCTTTTTTAGATAAAGTAACATTTCTTTCTAAAAATATCTTTATTATTTTATCATTTTTTGTTTTCAAAGCAAGTGGCAAAGGTGCTGCATTAGTTTTTTCATCAGCTGTAAGAGACGGGTCTGCCCCTTTTTCAAGCAGTAATTTTACTATATTTTCATCATCTATTATTACCGCATATAATAAAGGAGTTACTTCATTAGGTGTATACTTTTCTTCAAAAGACGACTTTTCACATTTATTTTTTTCATAATATCTAAATGAGCGGATTATCTCATTTATATGGCTGCTTTCCTGATATCCACTGTAAAAATTACGGTATTTACAATCATCAATATTATCCATAATATGATTAAAAAGTGCATCATCTTTTAATACAGTATTTACTTTCTTTAATTTTCCTTGAATATAAGATGAAATATCTTTTGTGCCAAGTTTTACTGAATACTGCATAATATTTACACCTTTATATAAATCATCTAAATTTGCACCATTTTCTATTAACAGCTTTACACAATCAAGACATTTTTTTTCAACAGCTTCAAAAAGCAGTGGCTTTCCAAACTGATTTCGCACATTTACATCAAGACCGTATTTTATAAATAATTTCAACTTTTCAGTATCTCCTGCATTACTAAATACAGCAGTTCCAAGTGTGCTGCCAAGATACATATTTTCGCCCATAATCAAAAGCTGCTGGATAAATTTATCATCATTAGTAAATTCAATAGGCACAAAATAATAATTATCATAAATATCAAATCCATTAATAATTAAATAAGAAGCCAGTTTATTATAGCCTTTTTTTAATGCAATATGTAAAAGCCCTTGTGCTGCATCATTTGTATAATTTAAAACTCCTACTGGTCTTGACTGCACAATCTCTAAAAGTTCTTCTTCGCTTAATTCTATATCATCTGTTTCACTGCGTATAAATTCATCTAAAAGAAAACTGTATTGATTATCCTCATAATCTGCAAACATTCTATATAAAGTATCATAAACACTTACTTCTTCACTTGTTAAATCATAACCTTCATAATTCTTATGTATATCCATTAATAATTCAGAACAAGTGTATTCAAGCGAAGTATAACCATTTCCTTCATTATTATAAAGCGGCGGTGCACAAGGAACAGGCGAATAGCTATATTTCATTAAAAGTTTTACAATCTCTATATTATGGTTAAAAACAGCAATAGAAAAAAGATTTGTATGATATTTCACAGGATACTGCATTTTTAAATGGTTTGCATCAAGCATAGCTTTTAATAGCTCCACATCATTATATGTAACAGCTGCTGTTATAGGAAAATAACGAATATATGGTTCACTGTCATCATACCCTTCTTCATCATACCCTTCTTCATTATACCCTTCTTCGTCATAATCTTCTTCGTCGCTTTCACTTAAATCAAACCCTGTCTTATGTTCATATATAGGGAAGTTAAGTGATTTTACTGTATCCCTGTATGGTTCATATTCATTGATAGTTATATTATTTGTAGATGGGTCTATTAATGTATAGTATTCTTCATCTTCAAATATATCTGTAAATTTATTAAGTAACTTATAGTCAGATGATTTTATTTTTTCATATAAAATAGCTGCACTAACATTTTCTCTTAATTTTACTTCTTTCTTATTTTCATCTATAATATTTGAAAGCATTTTTATTATATTTTCATTAGATGTCATATCTTTATAAACCTGATATTCCACAGGTGATATTTTAGCACCAGCATTAATAAGCATTTTTACAGCTTCTAAATTTCTTGTAGATACAGCATAATATAGAGCATCTTTTTCAAATAAATAATCTTTTTGATAAATATTAGATTTTGGAAGATATGCTTTAATCATTTGGTTGTTTTTTAAAAGTATTGCTTTTTGCAGTGGAGTATAATATGTATAGCCGTTTATTTTATCCACCTTTGCATTATAAGATAACAGTAATGATGCCATTTTATCAGTTGAAGCAAAATCTATGGCTGAAAGATAGTATTTTGGAGTAGTCTGGTTTACATCTGCCCCCTTATCTAATAAATATTTAGCCATTTCTATATTATTATTTTCAACTGCTTTCATAAGTGCAGAACTTTCTGGAAAATAATTTAATGAATTTACATCTGCACCAAGTGTAATAAGTTTTTTTACCATTGGTAAATCATTATACACTACTGCTAAATATAACGGAGCTGGATATTTACCTATAAACTTTTTATCTAAAAAGACTTCTTCATTTGCTATTCTTTCATTTACTCCACAGTTTTTAATAAATGTGTTTAGCTGGTCATAACTTCCTAATGTGCAGTTCTTATTTACATCAGGTGTATAATATGATGCAAAAGCATAACTCTGCACAAATAATACCATAAAAACTAAAAATAATTTTCTCACAACTCTTCTCCTTTTTGACTAAATTATATAGATTAAAATGCTTCTTCAAGCTGTTTATTCTGCATTTTCCTAAATATATATTTTTCATGCAATTTACAGGCATATTTATAGCTGATGAAATACCCTGTAATTGAAAAAAATATCATAAAACAAAAACTTCCAAGCAGTATTGGCTTACCCCAGAAAATAAATGTATTTTTTATGCCCTGCATTATACCGCTTTCAAAAAAACTCATAAATTCATTATAGCCGCCTATTTCCTGCCCCATAAGGAAAGAACCAGTAATATAATATAAATAAAACAGTGGAAGGTTTGTAAAAGAGTTGCTTACCCATGTCCAAGCAAGCCCTATTGGCAGGCTGAAATGGAATTTAAAAAATCTTGCAACTAGCCATATCAGAAGCACTATATTCATCTGCCATACAATAGGTGTAAAACCACAGAAAAGCCCAACAGCAGTGCCCCAAGCTATATATTTAGGGCTTTGTCTCTCTCTTTTTATCGGAATAATTAATTTTAAATAACAATATCTGTATAAATTTCTAATATAGTTTTTTATTTTTTCCATCATCAAAAACTCCCAACTTATTAAAACATATCTAATCTTTTGTTTGACAGTAATCTTCTAATAATGCAGTAATCTTTTTAAGATTATTTTTACTTTTCCTGCTGTCAGAATCGCTTAAATCATAAGATTTCACATAAGCTAATAAATCTTCCTTTCCCTGCACAACTATATTATGCTTTAAAAGAATTTTCACCTGCTCTACATTTAAAGCATTAATTGCCGCTTTCAAAGGGTTTGCTGTTTGTATAGGCTTTATC
>CAMEZN010000105.1 GCA_945947845.1 uncultured Mucispirillum sp.
ATAGATATAAAAATAAATATAATCATTTATTCAATATCTCATTTGAAGTAATTATTAATGAACTAAAAAAGATTAGAAATAATTATTTTAAAGATATTGAAAAAAAATTAATTAATAATTTAATTCAATATTTTGAGTGGAAATCATCTAATTTAGGTATTTTTAGATTTATTACTACAACTTTTGAGTATTATTGGGAACAAATAGTAATGTCATTTCTTAATAGTAATAATATAAATATTAATAATGATAGGATAGTTATAGATAATAAAATAGATAATCATAAATTTTATAATCAAAGTATTGATAGTTTAGAAAGTGAAACTACTATATTAAAAAATAATACAAGACAGTTTCAAGTTGAATATGATCATATCAAGATAGATGATATAAATAAAGAAATATATTTATTTGATTCTAAGTACTATTCTGAAGTTAAAGAATTAAACTACAAACAGATGGTGTACCATTATAATTTATTATCAAAATATAAAAACTACAAGATAGTAAATGGATTAATATTGCCGACATCCGATAAATATAGTTCAAGAATACATATTGATAGAAGTGATATAGATAATATAAAAATAGTGGAGCATTACTTAAATATAAAGGAATTAATAACTGATTATACATATTAATCTCTTCTTTTTACTTTTTCCCTTGCATAAATTTTATTAATTTAATATTGTGTATGCTATGGAAAATAATTGGTTAGAGCGATTTAGGGCAGAGTATAAGCCTTTATTAAAAGATAAGTATGATGAGTTTGAGTATGGGCTTTCTTGTCCAAAAGCACGGCATATTCGTGTGCAGTCTTCAAGGGATATTGATTATTTAAGTGAGCTTAATGAGTTATGCTTATTGGAAAAGCTGCCAGAATATGATAATGTGTATAAAGCAGTAGAAAATGGGGAAAAGATAGTAGATAGTATTTCTTTTCAAACAGGTGGTATTTATATTATGAACCCGTCATCTATTGCTCCTGCTCAGATATTAATGTCTTATATGGGTGAAAACCCTGTTATGCTTGATATTTCATCTGCTCCCGGCGGCAAAACATGTGCACTTTCTGATATGAGTAGAAAAAACGGGGTGATAGTGGCTAATGAAATATCAGCAAGCCGTTTGAAATCACTTCATTTTAATCTGGAAAAATACGGTGCTTATAATGTAAAGACTGTTTCTATGGACGGCAGGCTTCTGCCTAATATTTTTGAGAATTCTTTTGATGGTATTTTACTTGATGCACCATGTTCTAATGAAAATAAAATTTTCCGCAATAAAACTGTGCAGGCAGAGTGGAGTAAAAAGCTTGTTGAAAGAATGGCAGAGTTACAGAAGCAGTTAATAAAATCAGCCTTTTTATGCTTAAAGGAAGGGGGAGTGCTAGTATATTCTACCTGCACTTTAAGTTTAGAAGAAAATGAATATGTTATCAAATCTCTTTTAGATGAGTTTGATAATGCAGAACTTCTGCCTGCTGGGATAAATTATAGTAAAGGGCTTTCTGGGATAAGCTCCATTGATGAATATGTAGCACGGATTATGCCTGAAAGTGATAAAATAGACGGTTTTTTTGCAGCAGCTGTTCGTAAAAAAGGTTCTCTTATTCCTTATGATTTTATACATTCTAAATTAAAAGAAAAAGAGAAAGATTTCTTTAAAAAATATTATTCAGAATTTTCACATGACCATATCTCAATCAACGAATATGACAGGCGGGGCTATTTAGAAACAGCACCTGAAATATTTAAAAATGTAAGGTTTAAACGGCGGGGTTTAAATATTTATAAAGATACAGGCAGATTTTTTGAGCCTTCATGCCAGAGTGTATGGCAGTTTGGTTCTTATGTAGAAAATAATATGCGGTATAATATTTCTGCTAAATCAGCAGAAAATTTTTTGAAAGGGTTTGACATATCCTGTAATGACAATTATAATAACGAACTTTTATTTTATAATAATATTCCCGTTGGATATGCAAAAAAAGTAGACAGCATATTAAAAAATAAGCTGGATAGATATTTTTTATATGGGAAAAATATAGAATGGTGAAAAATAATGAAAGTATTATGTAGCACATTATGTGCATTAGTATTATCTTACGGTATAAGCTATGGTTATGAAGAGATACCTGCTGATGCAAAAAGTGTTGTTGAAGATGTATCTCAGCAAATGATTGCTTCTAATGCACCTGATGCAAAAAGCAGGCTTGGTAAAAATACAATATTAAATTTATCTGCAAGTGGGGCAGAGTTGATACATGTTGTGCTTGTTGATAAATCACTTAAAAGGCTTTATATTGCAGTGCTTAATAATGATAATATGGAAGTAATTAAAGAATTTCCAATCCTGACAGGCAGGGTAGATGGCAATAAAGTTAAACAAGGCGATGAAAAAACACCAGAAGGGGTATATTATGTGGTTTCATACTCATCTGGTGAAGAGCTTGTTAAAAAATATGGTGATTATGCTTTAATATATGGTGCTGGCTCATTCCCTTTAAATTATCCTAATATTGTAGATAAAATAGAGAAAAAAACTGGCGGCGGTATATGGCTGCATGGAGTTAAGCCTGATTTAGATAAAACATATACTCAGGGTTGTGTTGCTATGAATAACACTAATTTTGGGCTGCTTTATGATAATGTATCTATTAAAACTCCTGTTATTATTGCTGAAAAATTAATATATTCTGATGAAAAAGATTATAATACTTCAAAAAATCAGCAGCTGGAAGTATTAAATTCTTTTATCACTGCATGGCAGAATAATGATAAAGAAACTTTTAAAAGCATAGTGCATAGTAAATTTAAAACTTATGGCGGAGCAAACTATAAAAAATATACTAATAATAAATTAAAATTAATGGATTTATATCCTGATAAAGTTATCCGCAACGATAATATAAAAATCTTTATGAAAGATGATAATTATACTGTATTTGATACAAACCAGTATTACTGTGCACCAAACCTTTCTACATATACTAATAAAAAATATTATTTTATAAAAGAAGATGGTATTTTAAAATTAATTAGTGAAGAAACATCATCAATGGGTATTCAAAATGTGCCGCAGCTTGATAATGAAATTAAGTCATTTGTTGAAAACTGGGCATCATCATGGAAAGCTCAGGATATAAATAAATATATGGCAAATTATGATGTAAGATTTAAAACAGGCAGTGAAACTTATAGTAAATGGAAAGCAAAAAAAGAAGCTCTTTTTGCAAAAGGTGAAAAAATATCACTTAATATTTCAAATATAAAATGGTCTTATTCTGGTGGTGAATATAAAGTAGAGTTTATGCAGGAATATTCATCTGGCAATATATCTGATAAAGGTATAAAAATATTAACTCTTTCAGGCTGTCCGTCATTTTTTAAAATAAAGTCTGAAACATGGAGAGGGATTTGAGAGTATTAATTTATAGTTTAGTAATTTTGTTTTCTGCCACAGGCTATTTATATGCAGATGTTAAAAGACCGCAGACTGTAAAAGAAGTATTTTTTACTGGCACAAACCATGAGCTTGAAGTATATAAAATATACGGCAGGCAGGACGGGCCTACTATGCTTATTATTGGCGGTATTCAGGGAGATGAACCGGGTGGTTTTTTATCTGCTGATTCTTATGCTGATATTAAATTAGAAAAAGGTAATTTGATAGTTATTCCACGAACAAACTTTTATTCTATTATGCTTTTTAACAGGGAAGTTAAAGGGGTGGATATGAACAGGCTGTTTGATAAAACACCTGATGACTGGCAGGGAGATATTGTTAATAAAATCAAAGAATATATGAAAGAATCAGATATATTTTTAAACCTGCATGACGGCTGGGGTTTTCATTACCCTGAACATATCAGCTGGCATAAAAGCCCAGACAGGTTTGGATATTCTGTTATTGTAGATGAAGAAGAATATACTTGTAGTAATGGCAGGATACTAAAACTTGGTGAAATGGCTAAAAAAGCGATGGACGCAGCTAATGCAAAAATCCCTGATGATGACCCAAAGAAACATTATTTTAATACAGAAACAAGTAAAAGTTCAAGCCGTTTTAAGAATATGAGAAAGTCAGCTACATGGTATGCTGTATCTGACTTATGTATCCCAGCTTTTGGGATAGAAGGCTCTAAAAATATGAAGCTTGATAAAAATGTGCTTTATCATAACTATGTAATCAATGAGTTTATGAAAAATATAGGTATAGAAATAGAATATCCTAATACACATACTTATGAGCCGGAATTTACAGGTGCTGTTATAAAAGTACATAATGAGGAGCTTTTTATCCGCAGTGGTAAAGTATTAGAAGTAGAAAAAGGCAGCATTATAAAAGTAACTGAAATATTTGCAAACCATGTGCGAGGCAAAACATGCGACATTGTAAACTTTGGAAACTTAAATGATATTAATAAAGATTATAAAGTAGAAAAAGACAGTAAAATTATTTTTCGTAAAGATAACATAGTAATGGGCAGTGTTACAATAAAAGCTGTTGAGCCTGCTCAAAAAGTGCAGACTGTTGAAAATGCTAAACATAAAGAAATAGAAATTCCAGTAAAAGAACAAGATAAACTAAAATTAACTGGTGAAGAAAGTAAAATTAGTCTTGAACCTAATATGAAATATTTTCATTTGACTGTTAATAATAAAGATACTTATGTAAAAAATGGCGATAAAATACATATAAAAGATGGTTCAAGGGTAGTATTTGTTAAACTTTTAAGTTCAAAAGTGCAGGATTACAATGTAGCAATCAATTTTAAAGGCTGGTTCCCTGCTGATAATTCAGCAAATATAGGAGATGACAGAGGCTATGAGATAATATTTCCACCTGCAAATATTTTGAAAAAATATTCCATAGGCTCAAAAGGCAAACTTTATCCTGTTGTGGCTTATGATACAGTAAAAAAACAAGATATAGCAAAAATTTTAGTAGAGCTTGATTAATGGGGTTATTAGAAAAATTAAAACTATATCTTGTGTTAGAAACCAATTACCTGCAAATGCCTTTAAGCATATTTTTAGAAAATGTTATAAAAGGTGGTGTTACTGCTATTCAGCTTCGCAATAAACAGCAAAATACAGATGAAAAAATAAAATGTGCCTATATGGTTAGAGAAATAACTGCAAAATTTAATACACTATTTATTATGAATGATAGTGTGGATATGGCAGTAAAATCATATGCAGATGGTGTTCATCTTGGCATAAATGATGGTGATATTTCAGCCATAAGGCAGAAATATCATAACTTGATTATTGGCTATTCCTGTAATAACTTAGAAGATGCAGCAGTGGCAGATAAGTTTGCAGATTATGCAGGCATAGGGCCATATACTGAAACATATACTAAAAAAGACCACAGGCAGATTTTAGGTATACAGGGTATAAATAATATAAATAAATCACTTCATATTCCTGCTGTTGCAATAGGCGGCATAAATGCAGATAATGCGGCAGAAGTAATAAAAGCAGGCACAAAAGGACTTGCAGTATCTTCATTTTTATGTAAATCCAAAAACCCCTATGATGATGCAAAAAGACTGCTGGATATAATAAATGAAAGAGTTTGAATTTATTGCAGGTATTGAAAAAAGTATAATTAATAAAAATAAATATATAGGCGATGATGCAGCCTGTATTTATAATAAGCTTCTTATCTCCAAAGATATTTTAATAGAAAATATTCATTTTTTGCCATCTACTCCGCTGGAATATGTTATTCATAAACTTTTTACATGTAATATAAGCGATATTGCTTCAATGGGTGCATCTGCAAAATATGTGCTTTTAGGGCTTGCATTAAAAGATAAGTCATTTTTAGAAAATATTATACCTTTAATAGAAAAAGAATGTAGTTATTATAATGTGGAGCTTATTGGCGGCGATACTTCTTCATCAGAAAAGAATTTTTTTTCGTTAACCGTAATTGGAGAAAAAGGGAAAAATATAATATATAGAAATGGTGCAGAAAATGGGGATATAATATTTATTTCCCGCCCTGTTGGAAAGTGTAGAATATCTTTGGAAAAAGAATTAGGAAAATATTTATTTAATATAGATAAATATTATCATTATCAAGTAGATGCAGAGAATCAGTTAGGTGAATATCTTGGTATGGTATATGGAATTACATCTATGACAGATATAAGCGACGGATTAGGCATAGATTTAAATAACCTTGCATTATCATCAAATAAAAAAGCTGTTATAGAGTATGAAAAGCTTGATTTATCATATTTAAGTGAGTATGCAGTAGATAGTTTTGATTATTTTATTTCATCAGGTGAAGAGTTTGCACTTCTTTTTACTGTAAATAAAACTACCGCTTTGAAACTGCAAGAAGATATTTATAAAAATTTCAATATAAATATTATACCTATTGGCAGGATAGAAGAAGGCAGTGGTGTATATGTTGAAAAAAATGGTGGCTTTCAAAAGATAAATAT
>CAMEZN010000106.1 GCA_945947845.1 uncultured Mucispirillum sp.
CTGCTAGTGGTTTACCAAATGCTTCTTCACTATTCATTCTTTCAAAGTATTCTTCAAGAGTTTTATTATTAATTTTAATATCACCTTTTCCCGGTTTAATGAAAACACGAGAAACTGATGTTTTTCTTCTACCTGTTCCGTAGTTATAGTTAGACATATTCAAACTCCTCCTACATTTCTACTTTTACAGGCATTTGAGCTGCATGTGGATGCTCTGCACCTGCATAAATTTTTAATTTTTTTATCATTTTACGGCCAAGACGAGTTTTAGGAAGCATTCTTTCTACTGCAAGACGAAGAACTTCTTCTGGTTTTCTATCCATCATTTCAGCATAAGAACGTTCTTTGATACCGCCAAGATAGCCTGTATGCCAGTAATATTTTTTATCTCTTGATTTAAATTTACCTGTTGTAGCTATTTTATCAGCATTAACAACAACAACAAAATCACCAGTATCTATAGATGGTGTATAGATAGGTTTGTTTTTTCCCATAAGGGTCATAGCAATTTTAGAAGCCAGTCTACCTAAGATAACATTTTCTGCATCGTAAAGATACCATTTTTGTTCAAAGGAACCTGGTTTAGCCCATGTTGATTTCATAGTTTATAAATCCTCATTCATTCGTTAGATTTTTTTAAATAAAATATTAAATAATGTCAAGAGAAAACATTAAATTTTCTCCTATTTTCCCTAATATAATATTAGAAACCTTTTTTCCTTTCTCTAATACGAGTAGCTTTACCACGTAATGCACGGAGATAGAAAAGTTTAGCTCTGCGAACACGACCAGTTCTTTTAAGCTCAATACTGTCTATTCTTGGTGAATATAATGGGAAAGTTCTTTCTACACCAACATCACCAACAATTTTACGAACTGTAAAAGTGCTGCCTATTCCTCCTCTATGGATTTTGATAACAACGCCTTCATAAGGCTGAACACGTTCTTTGTTACCTTCTACGATGCGGAAGTTTACACGAACAGTATCGCCTGAGCGAAATGATGGCACATCTTTTGCCATATATTCTGACTCAACCGCCTCGATGATTTTGTTTTTCATTTTATTCCTCCTGAAATATGTTATATTTCTGTAATTCTATCAAGAAGTATTGCCACAGCACTGCGAACAGATAAATGGTTGAATTCGCCAACTCCCTCTATTGGTTCTACAATATAGTCTGCTGTTTCAAGAACTTCATCAGCAAAGCCCCAGCCTGTGCCAAAAATCAATAAAACTGGCTGCTGCTCAGCTTTCACACCTAAATGCCTTGCCGTAATTGTTGCTTTATCTGGCCTTGCAGTTGTTGCTACAATTAATGGACGCTGTTTATGCCGTTTCTCTATATCAAGGACAGCTTCTAAAAAACTTTCCTTTAATTCAGTATGAGAAAATGCCTCCATTCTGTTAGGGTTATAGGTTGAGCCAAAACCATCTATCCAGTGATTAATAACTCTTGATGCTATCTCCCTTTGGGCTTCAATAGGTGTTACTACATAATATTTTTCAACACTGTATGTCCTACAGCTGCGGGAAATATCGTGCAAATCTAAGTTAGTTATTGCTGTTGCAACTATATCCCCTTGTTTATCTCTCATTGGATAGTGCATTAAAGCAACATTAAGTTTTAGTTTTTTACTTAAACCTCGTTTCTTTTCTGCACATATTTTTTTTCTGCTTTCTATATCCAGCTGCGAAATATCTAGTAAGTCAGGTCTGTTTTTACTTGTAATTTCAAGAGCTTTTTCCATGCGCCACTTTAAAATTTCTGCATGGTTGCCCTGAGTAAGCACATCTGGAACCTTTAATCTTTTATATTCCACAGGTCGTGTGTAGTGTGGATACTCAAGCATCCCCGTAGTGAATGATTCATCATCTGCACTTGTTTCATCTCCAAGCACCCCCGGGACTAAACGGGCTATGGAATCTATTACAGTGATTGCTGCAAATTCACCACCGGTAAGTATAAAATCACCAAGCGACAGCTCCATATCTACAACAAGCTGTCTCACACGTTCATCTACTCCTTCATATCTGCCGCAGATAAAAGTTATGTTATCATGTTCGCTGGCAAATTTTTCAGCTTCTTTTTGGTTAAATTTTACACCTCGCGGGTCTAAAAGCACCACAAAAGTATCTGATTTTTCTTTAAGAGCAGAAACTGCTTCACATATTGGTTCTGGCTTCATTACAAGCCCTGCTCCGCCACCATACTGATAATCATCAGTAACTAAATGACGGCCCTCTGCATAATCCCTTAAATTAACTGGATTTATGCTGATAATTCCTTTTTCAACAGCCTTTGATATAACACCCTGCTTGAATACAGACTCTATCATTTCAGGAAAAATAGTGATTACATTATAAGTCTTCATATACTAACCCCTGCTCTGATATAATTACATATTTAGCATCTGTATTTATTTCAAGCACATGGTCTTTATTATTAGATATAAGAGCATATCTGCCGTCATTTAATGCGATACGGAATATATCTGTTGAACCTGTCTCCATAACATCTATAAGCCTGCCAATCTGATTATTTTCTGATGTCATTACTGGAAGATTTTCTATTTCAAACCAGTAAACTTCATCATCATCAGCCTTTGGCAGCATATCTTCTGTAATAGATACATTAAAACCTTTCAGCTTTGCTGCATCATTTTCAGAACCAATACCTTTTAAACGAACGATTAAAAGATTATTATGCTCCCTTATCTCTTCTATTTTCAAAGACCTTTTTAACTCATTATTGTGAGTTAATAACAAAAACTCCATTTGGCTGAAAAGTTCTGGGTGGCTTGTATTTGGCTTAATTTTAAGCTCACCTTCAAGACCATAAGTTCCAGCAATTCTGCCTATGGAAATAAACTTCATATAATACCTGCAAAAAAGTATTATTCAACAATTTCTAAGCCGTAGCGTTCGCCTTTGCGGGCAGAAGCTGCTGCTAAAATAGAACGGATAGATTTTGCTGTTCTACCTTGTTTACCAATAACTTTACCTAAATCGCTTTCAGCAACATAAAGTTTTAATACTTTTCCTTTTTCGTTTTCCCCTTCTTCTATTTTCACTTGTTCAGGGAATTCTACTATTGATGTAACAATATAATTAACTAATTCTTTCATACTTATTTTCCAGCTTTTACTTTATTTTCTGTAAATTTTTTAATAATGCCTAATTTACTCATAAGGCTTTTAGCAGTATCAGTTGGAATAGCTCCTACTGATAACCATTTTAATGCTTTTTCTTCATCAATTTTTAATTCAGTTTCATTTGGTAATGGATTATATGTGCCAATAACTTCAATATAAGCACCATCACGTCTTGTTCTTGAATCTGCAACTACTATACGGTAGAAAGGACGTTTTTTGCGACCCATACGCATTAGTCTAATTTTTGTTGCCACTTATGCCTCCTAATTTATATAGACTTTGTGTCTATGTTTATTTTATATATTTATTTTTTAAAATTTCATACCTTTCATGATTTTTGCTAAATCTTTCATATTCATTTCAGGTGTTTTACCGCCAACATTACGGCTTACTTTTTTCATCATTTTATTCATATTTGTAAGCTGGTCTATAAGCTTATTTACTTCATTAACAGAAACACCAGCTCCACGAGCAATACGTTTTTTACGGCTGCCATTTAAAGGGTCCTGCCTAGTCCGTTCTCTTTTTGTCATGCTGTAAATAATGGCCTGTGTTCTTTTAATTCTGCCTTCATCAATATCTGCACTATTTATTTTTGGAAGGCCCGGTATCATCTTTAATATGCTTTCAAGAGAGCCCATTTTATTCATCATAGAAAACTGCTTTAATATATCATTATAGTCAAGACCTGTTTTAATCTTGCCTGCCATACTTTCAGCTTCTTCTATGTCAATAACTTCCTGAGCACGCTCAACAAGAGATACAATATCACCCATACCTAAAATACGGGAAGCCATTCTGTCTGGGTGAAAAAGCTCAAATTCATCTGTTTTTTCACCTGTGCCTATAAACATTAAAGGCTTGCCTGTTGCATATCTAATTGAAAGTGCTGCACCGCCTCTTGCATCACCATCTGTTTTTGTTAAAATAACACCAGTTATTTCAAGTCTGTTGTTAAATTCTGTTGCTGCATTAACTGCATCTTGACCAGTCATGGCATCTGCAACAAAAAATGTATAATGCGGAGAAATAGCTTTTTTAACATTTTCCACTTCCTGCATAAGTTCTTCATCAATATGAAGCCTGCCTGCTGTATCAACTATAACAACATCTTTTGCTGCTTTCTTTGCATACTCTATACCATCACGAGCAATCTTTACTGCATCTTTTGAAGTCTTATCTGAATATACATCTATATTTAAATTTTTACCTAAAACTTCCAGCTGGTCAATAGCTGCTGGCCTGTAAATATCTGCTGCAATTAATAAAACATTTTTACCGTCTTTGGCAAAATATCTACCAAGTTTACCTGCACTTGTAGTTTTACCAGAACCTTGTAAACCTGAAAGCATAATAATAGTTGGTGGGATAGGCTGTAAAGGAAGTGAAGGCTCGTAATCCTTACCGCCAAGAATTTCCACAAGATTATCGTGGACAATTTTGATAAACTGCTGAGCTGGAGACACACTTTTAATAACAGATTCACCAAGAGCTGCTTCCTGCACTCCAGATACAAATGATTTTACAACTTTATAGTTAACATCCGCTTCCAGTAAAGCCATACGAACCTGCTTAACAGCTTCTGCAATATTCGCTTCACTAATGCGGGCTTCCCCTTTTAAGCGCTTAAATACACCGGAAAGCTTTTCATTTAAATCCGCAAACAAGTTTCAATCTCCTGCGTCCTATTCTTTTGTATATAGTTATCCCTGAAAAATAATCAGGGATATTCTTTATATATAACTTCTTTTTATTTGTCAAGTAAAAAATTTATAAATACAAATTAATAGATTTATTATTTATATTTACCTAAGGATATTGATTTATTCCAATCCTTTTTATAAAAATTTTCTCCATGCCCCGGATATATAATTATTTCATCATCAAAAAAAGTATCAATGAAATCAAGACTTTCTCTAAGTTTTTCTTTTGATGAGTTAGGAGTATTTTTTGGTGTTTTTATGTTATTAAGAATTGTATCACCAGTAAAAAGCATATTATCTATTTGAATAACCATACAGCCAGCAGTATGACCAGGTGTCATATAACATTTTATTTCATTACCTGCTATGTTAAATACTGAATTTTCTGTTAATTCTATATCAGCTTTTGGTTCAGATACATTCTGCCCTTCAAAAAAAAATGACATATTATTTTTTTCATCAGGAAATATTTCAGATGATGTTTTAGAAGCATAGACTTTTACATTAGGAAAGGATTTTTTTATATCCCCTATCCCTTCAATATGGTCAAAATGTTCATGGGTAATAAATAAATAATCTGGAATAATATTATTTTCATTTAAATATGGAAACAGCTGGCAATTGCTGTCAATGATTATTACCGCATTATTGTTTTCTATTATATATGAATTAGAATCATATCTTGCCCAAGTTACTTTGTGTAAAATCATTACAACAAATGCTCCTGAGTATAATAATAAGCTCCTCTGTTAGCTATAATATCCTGCCCATTTATCCATAACGATTTATTAGAACTTAAAAATACTATTATGTTTGCTATATCTTCTGGTCTTGCAATGTATTTATCCTTTAATTCATTAAGCATAGAACCACTATTTATGGTTTTTGCAATCATATTTGTATCTGTATGGCTTGGTGAAACAGCATTGATTCTTATATCTTTATCTATAAGTTCATTTGCAATTGTTTTTAAACTTGCAAGAAAAGCTCCTTTTGAACCGCTATATGCAATCTGACCACGGTTGCCTCTATATACAGCAAATGAAGATACATAAACTATTGTATTTTCAATGCCTGTATTTACTCTTTTATCTGCAAATGCTTTTGTTATCATAAGTGGAGCATAATAATTTAAATCCATTAATTTTTTAGTATTGTTGTAGTCTACTACTTTTAAAGGCTCTGTAATAGATTCGCCAGCACACAATATGATACCTTTTAACTTACCATATTTTTTTGCAAGTGATTTAACCCATTCAGGTAGATTTTCAATATCTTCTGTAATATCTTTCTCTTCAATAAAAAAATTATTCTGATTGTTTGCCTCATCTTTTAAAGACGAAAGCCTAGCTGTATCTCTGCCAACAGCAATTACACTTGCACCCAGTTCATTCATAATTAATGCAGCTGCTCTGCCAATTCCAGAAGAAGCTCCTGTTATTAAAAAAATATCTGATTGATTAAAAGATATCATATGTAAACTATCCTTAAAATTTAAATCATAATTATATAAATATTTACTGCTGTTATTTCCAGCATATACTACAACATTTCTTTTAATTTTCGCCTTAAAATTTTACCATTAAATGTTTTAGGTATT
>CAMEZN010000107.1 GCA_945947845.1 uncultured Mucispirillum sp.
TGGAGGAAAATAATGAAAACACGCAGCATAAGTAAAGATTTTTATGATGAATTAAAAATGGGTAAGTTAGCAAAACTATTAGAATATGTTATAAAAGATGATACTCTTTGTCTTGAACTCCGCGGAGAATTTATAAATATATATTATCGTGGCGGCAGCTTATTTAAAATTGATAATAAGTATAATATTACATTTGATTTAAGGTATGATAAAGAAAAGAAATTAAATCCAAATCCAGATATTGAAAAAGCTATCAGTTTAATTCCTTTTTATAAACAAGCAATGGATAAATGGTTTTATGACAATCCAAAATATGAAAGAGAATTTCAGCAGATTATTCTTAGAGAAAATAATAATAGTGGCAATATATCACGAGCTACGGATTATTATATAGCAGATATAGAATATCAAAATACTGAAAATCGTTCTAGGTTTGATATGGTTGCATTTAAATGGCCATCAAATGGGACAGTAAGAAAAAATACTAATGCACTCTCACTGGCTTTCATAGAAGTAAAATATGGAGATAATGCTGTAAATGGCAGTGCAGGAATTAACAAACATTTAGATGATTTAAAATCTTTTATTAATAATAAAGAAATGCTGAATGAATTTAAAAAAGATATGGAACAGGTTTTTGAACAAAAATGTAATCTTGGACTAATAGATGGTTTGCAGAACCATCAATTTAAAGTAGAGTTATCTAATGATGAACCTGAAGTAATATTTATTTTTGCAAACCATGACCCAGACAGTAAAAGACTCAATAATATATTATCTGAAATAAACATATCAGATTATCCATTTAAAATTCTAATTGCTCAATCATCATTTATGGGATACGGATTATATATTGATAATATGATAGACATAAAAGATTTTATAAATATGCTGTCTAAATCATAAAATATTACAGGGTAAATAAATGACAGGCGAACATAGAATAAGCACTTACGGACTGACTGATAAAGAAAACAGCATTATTTTAAAAAATATTCCTGCCAGCGATTATAAGGTAATGAATACTGAATGTGCAGCTGACCTTATTGCATTTAGTTCATCTGCTGTTATAATAAATGCTGCAAAATTATCAACTGATGATTATAATATGATTATTGATTATTATAGAGAAATTAACGGCTGCACAAATGAAATAGTTATATGGATTGGAATACCTGTTCCACAAAGCACACTAAAAAAACAGTTTAAGTGTTATGAAAGTTTTAGTATGTTTGAAAAAAATTTAAAATATATACTGCTTTCTGCTCACAGCAAATCACAAAAAGCTGCAAGTTTCAGTAAAAAACTAGCTGATGGTATAAAAATTTTATCTCTTATTCGCAATCGTTCTGGTATAACGACTAAGGAACTTTCTGATATAATGGAGTTATCACAAAGAACTATACAAAGATATATTGCAGCATTACAGGCTGCCGGAGAATGGATTGAATATAACAGAGCAAAAAAAGGCTGGGAACTGCAACATGGTAAATCTATTTTATTTGGCGATATATAAATATGGGAGAATAAATGAAAATAATTATTCATCGTGGCTCACATCAGATTGGTGGTATCGCTGTTGAAATAAACACTACTTCTACCCGTATTATTATAGATATGGGCAATGAACTGACTTTATCTGCATTTTTTGCAATACCATATTCTTCGTAATCAGAATCAGAATCTATATCATCTTCAATAAAATCAAATAATGATAAATTTTTAGTTTGTTTCTCCATATTCCTACCTTCCATAATATACTTTATATCAATTTTTAATTTTTTTCAAACATAAATTCACAATAACTACTCCCCTTGCACTATCCCTAAAAGTCCCTCGTAATCTTTTATTACATTATATTTTAAGTTTTCTGATGAAAGTGCTGCATATAGTTTTTTTGCACAGTTTATTTTTATTTCTTCTATTTTTCTTATATTTAAGCTGTCTAATGAACCTTTTGTTTCTGCTATGAAGTATATATATTTCACTTCTTTTTCATCAAAAACTATTGCCCAGTCTGGTGCATAATCGCCTACTGGGGTTGGTATTTTAAAGCCTCTTGGTAGTTTTGAATAAACTTTCACGATTTCTTCTTTTTCCAAATTATCTGCTAGTTTATTTTCTATATCGCTGTCCAATTCTAAATAGTCCTGCACATGTTTTTTACATTTATCATTAAGCCTTAGTTTGCTGCTATCTAAATTTACTTTAGAATTTGTAAAAATATCTGTTTGATATTTTTCTGATGTTTTATGGTAAGTGATTTGGTTAATAATTAATGAGCCTTTTTGCTCCTCAATAACTTTGCTTACTTTTTTAATAAATTCTTCACTATTTGCTGCATAAAGCTTAAAAGTTTGTGCCTGTATCCCCTGCAAAATATCTGCTGCAGTCTGCCTTGTGATTTTTGCCCTTGTAGATATTTCCCCAAGTAAATCATATTTTACACTGCTTTTGAAATCTTTTTCTTTTTCATAATGGTGAGTGCCGTCTACTGTGCTTTGAAACCCTATTCCAGCTTTTATTTCTTCTGCTGATAAATCTTCTTTTTGCTCACCAGTTTCAACAGTATATCTTGTTTTAGTTACCTGTAAATTTTCATCTAAATATTTTATAGTATTTTTCACTAACTCCGCACTATCAAAACTTATTCTATAAGCATATTTATCATTTATCATATTCCAAAGTTTTTGGAACTCTGCTTTATAAAAATTATCATTTAAATTATTTGTAACAGTTACTTTTCTAGCATTATTATAAGCATTACTTTCAAGAATATCTTTTCTTTCTATAATATCATTTAAAATATCAATAATTGTTGACTGTAAATATTTATCATCTTCATCCATTGGAGCAAATGTTTTACTTTCTTTTGCTTTAAAATATGCATCAGTAATATTGCCATTTTTATCAATGTATTTATTTTGGATAATATAAAAATGCATTGCTTGGGCTTCGCTCTCTGTAACAGTATTGCCTGTTTCTTTTATTATTTTACCAATAAAATTTTCTTTTCCTGTAATTTTTAATGGTCTTGTAACAAGCTCTTCGCTCATTTCTTTTTGCAGACCATCAACAAATTCTTCATAGCTTTCTGATGCTATAACTGTCAGCAGGTTTATATCCATAACATTTTCTTTTGCATAGTTTTCATCTATCCTTATGCCCTCTTGATTTACACAAAGCCTTAAACCTCTGCCAACTTCTTGATGTTTTTGCACAGTATTATCACTTTTTTTAAGGGTGCATATTTGGAAAATATTAGGGTTATCCCAGCCCTCCCTTAAAGCAGAATGGGAAAAAATAAACCTTGTAGGCTCAGCAAAAGAAAGAAGTTTCTCTTTATTTTTTAAGATTAAATCATAAGCATCTGTGTCTTTTGAAAGCCCTGTTTTTACTTCAAAATCATCTGTTTCTTTTTTAGTTTTTTTATCTATACTAAAATATCCATTATGCACTTCTGGTGCTGCAAAAGACTTGAGATATTTATAATATTCACTTGTATTATCTAATGTTTTTATTTTTTCAGATAATATATTATTATATTCTTCTTCAAATATCTTTTCATAATCGCTTGTTACTTTATTACCACTTTCATCATATTTTCTATATTTTGCAACTTCATCAATAAAGAAAAGTGATAATGTTTTTATTTTATCATTAAAAAGCTTTTCTTCTTTTTCAAAGTGAGAAATAATAGTTTCCCTTATTTGTATTCTTCTAATATCACTTTCCTGTATATCACCATAAGATGAGCCTGCTGTCAGTTCTATATCATTAGTAAAACGGATAGTATTTTTAAATGGGTCTATTTCTGCCACTATAAAACCTTCATACTGGCTCATATTTTTAGATAAAGTATATAAATCACTTTTATCTGATACTATAAATTCTTTTTTAGTAATCTTATTTTGATTAGATACTTCTATTTCTATTTTTGCTCTTGGTGGCTTATCCTGTGATAAAATAATATGGCTGAAATATACATAGCTGTTGCCTGTGGATACATTACTTGTTTTAATGCCCTTTACTTCTATTTTTTTTACAAGTTTTTGTTTATATGCATCTACTGCATCAAGCACATATACCATATTATTTTTTTCTTTATGGGTGGCAGAATAGCTTATGGAAAAAAGGGGATTAAAGTTTTTTATACCATTTTCAGTTGCTTCCCCGCCCATTTTTTGGGGCTCATCAAGTATAATAATAGGGTTATTTGCTTTTATTACATCTATTGGCCTGCGAGAGCCAAACTCATCACGCTTAGAATAAATAATGCGGGCTTCTTTACTTTTTGTGCCTTCTTTTAAAGATGATGCAAAAGCCTGCATATTTATAATCATAACATTTATATCATCACTGGTGGAATAATCTTCTACCTGATGTAAGTTTTTACTGTCATATATAAAATATTTAATTTTTTTATTATACTGGCCGTAAAAATGCTCATCTGTTATATCAAAGCTTTTATATACACCTTCTCTTATGGCAATACTTGGCACAACTATTATAAACTTTTTCCAGCCGTAAAGTTTATTAAGCTCATATATAGTTTTTATATAAACATAAGTTTTGCCTGTGCCTGTTTCCATAGTAACATTAAGGCTGCACCTGCCATATTTTTCTGAAAGAGTAGTAGATATATGTAAACCATTATTTTTTTGCACTTCTACTATATTTTCTAAAAGTTCATTACTGCTTAATGTAACAGGGCTGTTTTTATAGCCTATATCGTCCTGTAAAAGATAATCTATAACACCATAGCTAACAGTTCCTTTATCATAAATATATCTGCTGTCTGATATTTGGTTGCCTTTAAAAACATCAGTTACACTTTTTACTGCATCACTTTGATACTGCTGAATACTAAACCTAAATTTCATTATATCACCTTAATATTAGTATCAGAGCTAAGCATTTTAAAAATCTGCTCAATATTTGCCAATGTGCTGTCCTGCACATTTTGATTAAATACCATTATTTCTGGTTTTAATTTTGCAAGTTCTTCAATAGTTTTTTCATCTATATCTTTTTCAAAGCAAACAAGTAAATATGTATCATCTACAAAATAAACATCTCTATTATTTACTTTTTTTACTTCTATATTGCATGTTAATTTTATACCAAAGGATAATATTATTTGAAAAAGTAAATCTTCATTACTTCTATCTGCTTTGATATTAGAAATAGTCTTTCTTATATCCTGCTGAGAGATTTTCTCTGCTTCATAATACACATCTTCCATATTAGAGCTGTCCAGTTTAAATACACGGAAACCTGTATCAATATTTGCATCAGGATAATCTTTTTTTATCTTTTCCCCTGCTCTGCGTATCCTTTCTTTACCTATTTCGCATATTGTGCTATACCCTGCTTTTCTTGCTTCGCTATTTTCTGGAGTTTTTTCTGGCAACTGCACCATTATAAATTTCCTATTCCCCCCCCCGTTTTCAGCATTAAGCTGCATAACAGCATGGGCAGTTGTGGCAGAACCTGAAAAGAAATCAAGGATGATATCACTGCATAAATCTTTTGTTTGTTCTGTATTGCTTATAAGTTTTAGAAAATGCATAATTAATTCATATGGTTTAGCATAAGTAAATATTTCTTTACCTAGCAAGTCTGTAATAGTTTTTGTGCCTAATGCATTTACAAAATTCCTAAGTTCGCTACGTGCTATCATACCATCTTTATTAATTCTTTGTTTTATTTGAACTGAATATTCCCCATTAGATTTTTGCAAAAATCTAATATCACCATTTTGTAGTAACTTTTTAAACTCACTTTCTTTGTATATCCATGAGTTTGTTATTTTTTTACCATCTGGAAATTCTATTTCATATATATTTGAACTTCCTTGTCTATTTCTAACAAAAGTATCCCAAAAATATTTTCCTATTTTATCTTCTTCTTTATATCGTTTAATATATTCATCTTCATATGGTATAAAAAATCTAGAACAAATTTTGTTAAGATTTTTGATGTACATCAATGTGTATTCATGGTCAATAGAAACAAATTTAGACATACTTCCACCACCATTTCTTGTGGTTCTACAAAAGGATACTACAAAATTTCTTTCCCCGAATATTTCATCACATATTTTTCTTAAATTACTTACTTCATTATCATCAATACTTATAAAAATAGCTCCGTCATCTGTTAATAAATCCCTTGCCATTTTTAGTCGTGGATACATCATATTAAGCCAGTCTGTATGAAATCTGCCGTTTGCTTCTGTATTTTCAAAAAGCCTGTTGCCTTCTTCATCAAACTGACCACTCATTTCTAAATAATCTTCTTTATCTATATAAAAATTATCTTGATATACAAAATCTTTACCTGTGTTATAAGGTGGGTCAATATATATCATCTTCACTTGACCTAAATATGTATTTCTTAAAAGTTTTAATACTTCTAAGTTATCGCCCTCTATATACAAGTTTTCTGTTTTA
>CAMEZN010000108.1 GCA_945947845.1 uncultured Mucispirillum sp.
CCAACAATGTCGCAAAGAAGAAGGCTAAGGAGGTAATATTATGAATATTACAGTTAACGCAAAACACACTACTCTTACAGATGCTATCAGAGATTATTCTGAAAAGAAAATCCAAAGAATAGCAAAATATTTTGATGATAATATGGATGTTCATGTTAACCTGAATGTTGAAAAAAATATGCATATTGCAGAAATATTTGTAAATGTAAAAGGTATGTTTTTAAAAGGGATAGAAAAATCAGAAGATATGTATGCTTCTATTGATATGGCAGTGGATAAAATTGAAAGGCAGGTAGTAAAATATAAAGAGAAACTTCAAACTCGTAAAAATATAGAAAATAGAGAGTCTATGGAAGATTTAAAACTTAGTGTTTACGATTATAATGAAGATAGTGCCATAGAAGAACATACTGTTGTTATCTCTAAACAAATACCTGCAAAACCAATGGATATTGAAGAAGCAATTATGCAGATGGATTTAATGAACAGAAACTTTTTTGTTTTCCGCAATGCAGAAAATTCTGAAATTAATGTTGTCTATAAAAGAGATGACGGCAAAGTTGGTATTATTGAACCATAATGATAGTTATATTAGTGTGGCTGTATTAAGCCACACTTTATTATAATATATCTTTTTATCCTTATATATAGGAATTAATATGAATAACCTTTCCATAGTAATTATAACAGGTCTTTCTGGTGCAGGCAAATCTCATGCTGCAAAAGTATTTGAAGATTTAGGATATTATACCATTGATAATGTGCCGCTGCCTATTCTTGAAAAAGTGGTAGAGCTTTTTTACAGTCTTGACAATGGTATCACAAAAGTAGCTTTTGTTATAGATTCAAGAGCAAAAGATATTAATCTAGTATATCAATTTATTAAAATGCTGAAAGAAAAATATAATGCAACATCTATATTTATGGACGCATCTAGTGATACATTAATTAAAAGGTATAAAGAAACAAGAAGAAAACACCCATTGGGCAGTGATGTGCCTGAATCAATTAAAAAAGAAATTATGCTTATGGGGAATGTCAAAGATATTTCTGATATTGTTTTAAATACTGATAATAAAAATATTCATGATTTAACAAAAGAAATAGTTAGTATATTTGCTATGCATGCTAATGATTTTATAGTAACTTTACAATCTTTTGGGTTTAAAAACGGAGTTCCTACTGATGCTGATATGATGTTTGATGTTCGTTTTATGCGAAATCCGCATTTTGATGATGGTCTTAGGACTATGACAGGGTTAAATGAAGAAGTGCAGGATTATGTAAAAGCAGATGAAAGTTATGATAGATTTATGGAAAAGCTTATAGATATGGTAAAAATGCTTATTCCTTTATATGTTAAGGAAGGAAAAAAATATTTTAATATTTCTATTGGCTGCACAGGTGGAAAGCACAGGTCTGTAACTGTTGTAGAAAATCTTGCAGTAGCATTAACTGATTGTTCATGTAATATAAGGATTAAGCATAGAGATATTGATAAATAAAATTTAAAGGGTTTAAGATGGTAATTGTTATATTAACACATGGTATGTTTGGTGAAGAGCTTCTTCATGCTGCTGAAATGATTATTGGCAGGCAGGATAAAGTAGAAGTTATTTCTATACAGGGCGGAGTTTCTATGAATGATGCTTCTTTAAAATTGGAAGAAATATTAAAACAATATAAAATGGAAAGCTGCCTTGTGTTTACAGATATGTTTGGTGGAAGCCCTTCTAATATATCAATGGCATATTTAGATAAAGATACAGTAGAAGTTATATCTGGTGTTAATCTGCCAATGCTTTTAAAAGCATTTACTATGCGAATGGAAAGCTCTAATACTCTTGACCAAATAGCTAAAGAATCAGCAGCTGCTGGACGAAATAGTATAAAAGTTGCAGGAGAGTTACTTAATACAAAATGAAGCGGCTTATATACAGAGTAGATGATAGATTTATCCATGGTCAAGTTTTAGAAGGCTGGGTAAATTATCTGCACATTAAGGATATTATTATTGTTAACGATATAGTAGCACATGATAGTATTCGTGCGTCTATTTATCAAAGCACTCTTCCTGCTGGGTCAAAATTTTCTGTATATACAACTCATGAATTTTGTGAAAAAAAGCCTTATCTTAAAAATAAAAAAAAGTTTACATTAATACTTCTTGGTTCCATTGATGATTTATTAAAGATAGAAGAAACTTTTTCATCAAATATATATTTTAATATAGGCTGCATTGCTGACAGCTCATATGATGTATGTATAAATGACAGTGTATTTTTATCTTTAAAAGATTTTAATAAGCTGCAAAGTTTATCTGAAAATTATGATATTTATTTTCATAAAGTGCCGTGGGAAAAACCTGTGATTTTTTCCAATACCCAGAGAGCATAGGTGTATTTATGGAAGAAATATCTGTTTGGCAGGTAGTATTTCTTATCTTTTTTTCTGGATTTATTTCTATTGACAGGCTTGCTGGCTTAAATATTATGATTTCCCGTCCAATTATTGTTTCTGGAATTATTGGTATAGTTTTAGGGGATATTTCTGCTGCTTTGATGATAGGATTAATATTTGAATTTATTGGTATGTTAGAAGTGCCTGTTGGAACAACTATTGCTCATGATGATTCTTTTGGCGGCTATGCTGGTGCAGTTGCTGTTTTATTTGGTTATGTAAGGCCTGATGCTATTAATATTTTAGCAGCTATATTTATTATTTCAATTTTGATGTATCCTGTTACACTTTCTGATAAAGGGTTTAGGGAGATAAACAGATATTTTGTAAAAAAAAGCATAGTTAATAATAAAACAGGTAATGAAAATAAACTGATAGCATTAGGTATTTTTTTAGCATTTATTCGTGGAGTAATAGTATATAATACAGGATTAATTATTGTTTTAGTTTTTATGAGCATTATAGGCAGTATAGAACTTCATTTTACTAATCTTTATGCACCAGTTGTTGCATTAACTATTATTGCTACATTTATGGCTGGTTATTTATTAAGGTTTTTAATTATTAATAGACTTTATAAAGTATTACTGCTGGCATTAGGTATGGCTGTGGGCTGGTGGATAATATGAGAAAATTAGTAATATTTCCAACACTATTAAAAAGTATGTTTTACCAAGGTAATTGGAACATTACTAATATGCAGGGCACAGGTTTTAGATGGCTTTTAAAAGATTTTTTTAAAAATAATAAAACAGAGCTGCCATCAGATTTTGATTCATCACCACTGTATTATTTTAATACAAATCCGTATCTAGTTACTTTTATTTTAGGGCTTTTATTAAAAGAAACTCAGGAAAAGGGTACAATTGGAGATTATGATAAAATATATTCATCAGCACTTGCTGCATTAGGTGATACATTTTTCTGGCATTCATTAAGACCATTTGCATTTTTTGTTTCTATATGGGCAATCGTTGTAAACCCTGTATTACTTGTTATTTTATATCTGGTAGTCTTTAATGTTTTTAATATAGTTTTTAGAGTGCTTGGTTTTTATTATGGTTATACATTTGGTGCAAATGTAATGTTTTTATTTAATAAAATAGGCTTTAATAAATGGAGCACATTTTTTGATGCTATGACAACATTTATGGCTGGGGTTGTGATTACGAACATAATCAAATATCAATATTATGCAGGTTCTGAACATGTTATCAAATCAGTTTTATTATTTATTATTGGTCTTATTCTTTCTAAATGGGTAAGAGGGCCGCTTGAATTGATTATAGTAACGACTATACTTGGAGTGCTGTTGTTATTTGGAGTATAAGATGAGTTATACATTTGAAGCTGTTATTAAAAACCAATTGGGTATACATGCTCGCACTGCTGCCTTATTAGCAAAAACAGTCAGCAAATATGATGCAGAAGCGTATATACTTTTTCACGGTGATAAAGTAAATATAAAGCATTTATTAGATATAATATCTTTATCTATTACACAAAATGCTGTTATAGAAATAAATGTAGAAGGCAATGAAGCTGCTAAGTGCAGCAATGAATTGCAGCAGTTAATAGAAAATGGTTTTGGAGAAATATCTTGATTATTAAAAAAGGAGCAGCAATATCAAATGGTATTGCAATTGGTAAAGCATTAGTTATATGCCGTGATAAAATAAGTGTTAAGGGCTATAAAATACAAGACACTACTACTGAAATAGAAAAACTGCATACAGCTGTTTCCCATACATCAAAACTATTAGACCAAATGCAGCTGTTAAGTAAAACATATAAAGAGCTGTATGATGTTTATAAGCTGCTTTTAACTGATGAATCATTTATTGGCAAAGCAGTATCTATAATTGAAGAAGAAAAAGTTAATGCCGAATATGCTTTGAAAAAAGTAACTGATAATCTAATGAATAAACTTTCTCTTTCGGATAATGAATATTTTCAGGCACGAATGCACGATATAAGAGATATTTATATGCGGCTTGTCAGGTATATGTCTAATATAGTTGTGGAAAATATTGAAGAAGCTGATGAAAACTCTATTTTAATATTTAGTGATTTTACTGTTTCAGATATTGATGCAATGGTGAAAAAGAAAGTAAAAGGGTTTGTTTCTTCATCAGGCAACAAGATGAGCCATAAAAGTATAATTGTTAGAGAATCAGGCATTGTAGCAGTATCAAATATAAAAAATATTGATACCGTCATTAAAACTGGCGATACTGTTATTGTTGATGGTTTTTTAGGTTATGTTACTATTAACCCAGATGAAGCAACTATAAAAAAATATAAAAAGAAAAAAGATGATTATGAGAATTTTTTATATTCAATAAAAACTGAACAAGATGCAACATGTAAAACAAAAGATGGAACAATAATTTCGTTATATGCAAATATTAACAGCAATGATGAACTAACTCATATAAATGTTCATGGTTTAAATGGGGTAGGACTTTATAGAACTGAATTTTTATATATTAATAATGGGCTTTTATCAGAAGAAGAACAATATAATATATATAAAACAGCACTGTTTGCATTGCACAATAAACCACTTGTCATAAGAACTTTTGATTTAGGTGGCGATAAAATCAGCCGGTTTATGCCAAACTCTATAGAAGAAAACCCAGCACTTGGTCTTAGAGCTATAAGATACAGTATGAAATACAGAGATTTTTTCAGTGCCCAAATAAGAGCAGTATTAAGAGCAGGCACATCAGGAGATGTAAGACTTTTACTGCCTATGATATCATCAATTGATGAATTTTTAGAAGTAAAATCTATTATAGATAATGAAAAAAAACGTTTACAGGAAATGAATATACCATATAGAGATAATATACCTGTTGGAATAATGATAGAAGTGCCTTCCACCGCTATTGCTATTGACAGATTTATTAAATATGCAGATTTTTTCAGCATAGGAACAAATGATTTAATTCAATATATGATAGGTGTAGATAGAAATAATGAAGATGTAAGCAGTCTTTATTCACCAGTGCACCCAGCCATCTTATATACTTTAAAAAATATTTATGATAAAGTATCAGAATCTGGCAAGCCAATATCAATATGTGGTGAATTAGCAGGTGATGATAGATATACAGCAGTTTTAATTGGTCTTGGATACCGTTCATTCAGTATGAACCCTAGGTCATCTTATATGATTAGGAAAATGCTTTCATCATTTAATATTGATGACTGTAAAAGGCTTGTAAATATCCTTTTAAGCTGTGATACAATAGATGAAATTGAGGCTCTAATTACTGATTTTAATGGAAAACAAATTTTGTCTGATTAATAAATATGTATTTGACAAATAATATAATCCTATTTATAATAAAATGAGAAAGTATATAATATTTAGTAATAATATTTATATATATATTTTAGGTGAGTTATGAAAAAAGTTATAATATCATTAGTTATTATTGCTGTATTAGCAATAGGTTTCTTTGCAGGATACAGATATTTATATAAAAAAGCAGATAGTGTATTTAAACTTTCTGGAGAAATCCAGATGACACAGGTTGATGTAGCATTTAATGTATCTGGCACTATATCTCACCGGTATTTTTCAGAAGGAATGACTGTTAAAAAAGACCAGCTTCTTGCAGAATTAAATAATGAAACATATATTACTCAGCAGAAAATGGCAAAAGCTAATGAAGATGCAGCTAAATGGGGGCTTGAAGAACTAAAAGCTAATTTAAAAAAGTCTGGCACTACCAATAAAAATCTTTTAGAGAAAACTCAGGCTCAACTTGATGCAGCTTCTGCAAATAGAGAGCTTGCTGATTATCAGCTTTCATATACAAAATTAAATTCTCCACTTAATGGGGTAGTTTTAGCTGCTTATAAGGAAGAAGGTGAAGTTGTAGCAGCAGGAACTCCTGTAT
>CAMEZN010000109.1 GCA_945947845.1 uncultured Mucispirillum sp.
TATTATCTTTTCTATATACATATACATCTACATTGCTAAAATATTCAGGCAGTTTAGAATGTATCAACTCATAATCTTCCTTTGAAAGAAAGTCATGAGTGTGTATTACTGACTTTTCCCATATTTTAATCAGTGGAGTGTAATCTGCTTGAATAAATCTCTTTACCATATAAATTCCTTTTTATTAATTCATTTTCTTACCTGCATATTTGCTTATATACTCATCTGCTTTTCTTAATGCCTCTAATTTATCTGTATCAGAAAGTTCTTCATATAGTTTAGCAGAAGCTTCTGCTGCATATTCATTACCGCTCTGCTCTACAACCTTATACCAAGCATAACCAATTGTCCTATCCATGCCTATGCTGAAATGATATATACCAGCAACAGTAAGTTGTGATTGAATATCTCCCATTTGAGCAGCCTTTAAAAAATAATACTGTGCTTTTTTTGTATCTTTCTGCAATATTTTTCCTTCTGCATACATATTAGCAAGAGTAGTAACGGCTGTTAAAAAACCGCCATCTGCTGCTTTTTGTATCCATTGTGCTGCTTCTAAAAGCTGCTCTTTTGAAGGCTGATTTCCACTTTCTGCACCTAAAACTATACCGCTGTATAAATATTGAGCCTGTGCATTGCCATTTTCTGCGGCTTTTTTTATATACTCACAGCCTTTTTCCTTATTAACTGGAACCTGAACACCAGAATAAAACATCAGCCCTAATGCAAGCTGAGTTTCAGGGTTGCCTTTTGCTGCTTCCTCTTCTAATATTTTTATTTTTATACTTTTACGGTTGATAAAAAATATAATCAATACAACTAAAATTACTATAAGAACAATTGATAAAATAAGAATATATGTATTCATTAACAAGCCTCATAATTATATTAAAAGTGCACAAACTATAACATATATATAAATTATGATAAAGTCTTTTTTTTTACAATTTCTTTTCCATATGAATATGAGGGGCATGCTGGTCATAATATATATCACCCATAGGTATATAACCTAATGATGAATAAAATTTTTCTGCCTGCTTTTGAGCAGATAGTTCAGCTATCATGCCACCCTGTTCTTTAATCTTTTCTTCTACTTTTTGCATTAAATATGAGCCAAGACCTTTGCCCCTGTATTCTTTTAAAACAGCAAACCTGCCCACTGTCCATTTATTATCACTATCTGATTTAAAAATTCTTGCAGTTGCAGCTCTTTTATTATTTATTTTTATAAGTATATGTATACTTTTTTTATCAATTTCATCAAATTCTTCTGTAAAACCCTGCTCTAATACAAAAACAGTTTCCCTAATATACCTTGTATCTTCTGTTACATCATTAAAATATTCTATTAGTATATCATTATTATAATCCATTTTCATATTCCTTTGTAATAATTTCTATAATTTCTTCATTATTCAGCTGTTCTGCCAAAGATTTGATAGTTACTCCTTCATTATCTTCTGCAAACACATCTGCACCATAATCTATAAGCATATTAAACACATAAGCACTGTTACATATTAATGCAATATGCAGCACTACTGGTTCATATAAATATATATCATTATAGTTAATATATGTATCCAATAAATTGTCATTAATATTATGATAATTTAAAGCATCTATTATCCAGCTAATACATTTATCTTCATTATCTTGTGATAAAAGCTGTATAATCTCCTGATTTTCTGTATGTTTAGTCAAATATTGATTATTACTTTTATATATTTTTGTTATTTTTTCACCATCAGAATTAATAAAGATATCAATAATAGTTTCATTTAAATTATTATTTTTAATGCTTTCATTATCATTGCTGCTGTTATCTGAAACATTATTATCTATTATTTCAGTAGATATATTATCATTGGTTTTAACATTATTATTCTGCTGCATATTCTGACTTTTACATGCTGAAAGTAATAAAATAAATAAACTTATAATAACTATTTTTCTAACCATATATTATTCTGCCCTGCTGCTTTTTACCTGAAAAGTATAGTATTTATTATCATAGAAATATTTTGCTCTTTCTTTTGCATCTTTTTTACTAATTAATAATGATTTAATTGGAATATTTTTATTACTTTTTAGTGTAACTGAAATTTTATTATAATTTTTTTCCAGCACATCTTTTAAACTCTGCATGATTTTATCATAAACCACATAAACTGCACTGTCTTTTCCAAATATTGTAGATATAAAAAATAGATTTGCTTTGTAAGAAGGAAGGGACATTACTGCCTGTTCTTTTGAATTTTCATAATTTGGGTCAAATCTTTTTATGATATTTAAGTATTCTTCAAATAAATCAGGGCTTTGTATATATCCTTGGTATTTTATAAGGGCAGTTTTTGTATCAGCAACTGATTTTTGAAACTGATTATCTAAAATAAATTTATCAAACTTTTTTGCAAACCCGTATATAGAACTTTCATTAAAATTTTTATTTTGAAAATACATTGTAGAACTTTGATGAGTTTTTAGATAATTAACATAGGTATTACACCAGTATGATATCTTTATTAAAGTATCCTTTGCCAGCAGTTTATAATTTCCATAACATTCAAAATTTAATGGCAGGTTTTTTTCTTCATTATCTACAATAGTCTTATATACTGCCCTGCCTTTTAGTGAAATATCTGCATTATCATAATATGGAGTTAAAGTAAATTTTACATCTTTTACTTCAAACTTCATTTTTTTATATTTAAACAATATGTCATCACCACTGCAAAAAATAGACCGCTTTCCATAACAAGAAAAAGGTTTATATGTTAGTGAGGTATTTTTAGGCATATTTTTACTGAAATCAGATAATGATATATTAAAGGACTTTTCCACTGTGCCTGCAAAATAATCTATTTCATGAAATATAAATAATATTGCAGCCGCAGTTATTAAAGCAGCAAATAAAAGTATGGTAAATAAAATAATAAGCTTCTTTTTCATAATAAAAAATGCCCTTATTTAGAAGGGCATATAAATTATTTGCTTTCTACTTCAATCTCATAATATTCTGGAAGATTAAAATTGTAAGAGTCCTGATTAAATAAATCATCTATTACACTTGAATCTTTTAAATACATTCTCATTGATATTAAGTTTTTATTATTATATATCACATCATCAACAGCAATAATTGTTTTATCAATAAAATTATTTTCTGAATTTAACTGTAATAAATTTTTAAATGAAATATAGTCTTTTTTTAGTTTCTCATAAAAATCAATAACTTCTTCTTTTGATACACCATTAGGATACTGGTCTTTAAAAAGCACCTGAATCATATGCAGCATATCATCAAATAATGCAGGGCTTTGTATACTGCTGTATGAATCTTCTGATATAGCATATTTCACAATATCACTTATCTCTTCTTTATCTTTTTTCATTAATCCTTTTAATGCACTAATCATATTTGTTTCAGAAAAAACTTCATCACGCATATAAAGAATACTTTTTTGTTCCAATTGAATATTATCTGCATTAGAGTTACATATAATATTATGAGCAAGCATAGAACGTTCACTTAAAAGCATCGCATTATCTTTACAATTAAAATTAATTGTAATTATATCACCATTTGCAGTTTCTGTTTCTTCATTAGATTGACTAATTTCTATAATACCTGATGCAACCCCATATATTTCGTTTGTTGATGGTGTTAATGTAAAAGATAAATTTTTAAAAGCTACCTGTTTATCATTATCATATAACTGAACTAACGGACTATTACACATTATTTCTTTAAATCCACTGCATGTAAATGGAGTATAAGTAAAATCATCTTTTTCTGCCTGCATTTCATTTAATGAAGAATTAATTTGTTCTTCTAAAATTTTAGATGGGCTTGTAACTACAAAATAAACTGCAACTATAATTACAACAACTAATAAAGTAATTAATGTGCATATAATAATTATTTTTTTACTTAACTTGCCTTTTGGTTTTTCTTCTTTTATCTGATTTTCCTGAGTATTTTCCATAAATGCCTCCAAATAATATATTCAAGTTTTTTAGCATATTAATTTATAAAGTGCAATAGTAATAACCTTATTTTATAATCCATTAACAATATTATTCATAATATTATCTATTTCATCTGCTGAATTATTATCACTTTTATTGTCTATAACATTTATACTTGGGCTTAAATTATCTTTTATTTTATTATTTGAAATATTACTATTTAATTCTAACTCTTTCGTCTTTGTTTTATTATCATTAAGCTTTACATTATTTTTTATAAGTGATGATGAATTATCATCTTCTATAATCTCCTGTTTTTTAGGTGTTAATGATTGTAATTTTTCTTCAATCATTTCAATAATAAGTTTATTCCCTTTTTGTTTAGCATAATCTATTACTTTAACAGCTAAATCTTCCCCAACTTCTGTATTAACTCCTGCATTATAATTTAAAAGAAGCCTGACTATTGCAGGATTTCCAGTATCTATTGCATTTGCAATCACAGGTTTATATTCATTACAATCTACATGGTTTGCATCTGCTCCATATTTTAAAAGCACTTCTGCTAAATCATAGTTATTATTAATAACAGCCATTTGAAGTGCAGAAATACAAGCTGCATTCGCAGTCATATTTGGGTCTGCCTTCGCTTTTAAAATAATATCAGCAATCTCAGCATTAGTAGTAACATTTAAAGCTGTAATTCCGTCCATTTTAGACTGATAATTTACATCTGCTCCCTTATCCAAAAGCACATTAACCATCTCTTTATTACCGCTTTCAGCAGCCACCATTAATGGTGAATAAAATGGATAATCATTAGGTTTATTAATATCTGCACCAATATTTATAAGTGCTTTTGCAATATCATTATAACCAAAGTATAAAGCAGCAATTAATGGAGTCGGATTTTCACCAACAAACCTGCCATCAATAGATGATGAACCATTATCCTGCTTAACAGGCCTGTTATAGAACCCTTTATCAACATTTTCTTTAATAGCCTTAACCGCTGGTTTAGATATATTATTAATTACTGCCTGCTGTAAATCTGCAAGTAATTTATCCTTTCTTATATCTTCCTGAGTAATGCTGAACAGCTTAAATAAATCTACATCATTACTTGCCTTAACTATATCAAGAGCACTAACACCATCAATATCTTTTGTATTTCTATCAGCACCTGCTGCAAGCAGTTTTCCTGTTATATCATAATTTTTTTCTTTCACAGCAATATGTAAAGGTGTTATGCCGTCTTTATTTTTTACATTTGTATTTGCACCATTTTCCAATAAATATTCAACAGCTTCTAAATTATTATTCATAACAGCAAAATGTAGTGGGGTATCCCCATCAAAATCAGGGCTGTTTACTTCTGCATTGTTTTGCACAAGCCTGTCTAAAAACTCTTTATTGAAAAGATTAGATGAAAGGTGAGCCGTTAATGGAGTATAACCGTTATAATTTTCTTTGTTTGCATCTGCCCCTTTTAGTAATAAATAGTTCAAACAGTTCATCTGGTCCATAGATAAGTCTTTTAAAAGACTCATGCGGTATATTATTGTGCTTCCGCTGCTGTCTACACTGTTAATATTTGCACCCATATCAATATATCTGCGAACATTCTCAAAATCACCTTTAACAGCAGCTTCATACAGCATATTATCAAGATTATCATAAGGGTTTGCAATAGATTTATCATCTTTATTTAAATCAGCAAGAGAGTTTATAACATTACTATTATTATCTGCTGCCTGAAAATTTTCCTGCATATCTGCAAAATTATTATTAGCAGGTATAACATTTGCCCCTGTAATATTATCATAACCTTTTGGAGCACTATTATTTTCAATATTCTGAGAAGGAGAAAATACAGCAGCAGTATTATTATCCTGCTGTGGATTATCTTCATATTTTTTTTCTATTAAAGAAAACACTCTGTAAACTGTAAAAAATATTGAAAATATAATACAAAATAAAATTACATTGCGGACTATCTTTTTATCATCTTTTGTCATCTATTGCTCCAAAACTGATTATAAAATATATACTCAATAAATCAAGCAAAAATAATATGAAAATATAAAAAAAGGGCGAAACCATAATATGTTTCGCCCCATTTATATTATATCTTATATAAAGATATTAGCTGTTTATTCCTGAGTATCTTCTGGTGCTGCTACTGGAATCCCTAAGCTTGAAGCAAGCTCGTTACCAATCTCTGTTGCTTTTTCAGCAGCTTTTACATATATACTATCGTTATGTATACCTTTTGATTTATCATCAGCTAATATTTCATAATAATCTTTAAATTCATTAAATTTTTCTCTTTGTTCTTTTGT
>CAMEZN010000110.1 GCA_945947845.1 uncultured Mucispirillum sp.
AAATGGTGCATTATTAATAAAAGTATCAAGCATTTCTGCAAGGCTTATATAACTAGATAAATATTCCTGTGTGTTTTCTTTATTATTAAATTCTGGCACATTATATCGCACATCGTCAGTAACATTTCTTCCAGTTACCAGTATCATTTTTATAAAATCTTTATATAAATCATTAAAGTTCATATTAGAAGCTTCTTCAATAGCTTTATATCCAGTATGTGTAGATTTTATTATCTTTTTAAGTCCTTCATCTCCAAACCTGTAATAAAAATACCGCATAAATAGGTAAGAATAACCATAACTTAAATTAGGGGTATTATTAACAAGAGATTTATCTGTTTCAAAAGCAAAAAAGTTTAAAATATAATCTCTCATTATAGACGGATAGCCAGTATAATATGCTGTTAATGTAGAAAATCCTTCATTTATCCAGTAATCCATAAATGGTTCAACACCTGCATTTGTTCTAACATCAAATAAAGCCATATGATGAAATTCATGAATTAATGTTGCTATTAATTTATTTTTATTTAAATTCCAGTCTGTATTTTTCATTAAATATGCTGATTCTACATACATTATATCTGCTTCATTAGAATGAACTCCAGATTGAGATATTAATCTATCACTGTATTTATCTGCTGTATAAAAGAAACCTAAAACATTATTACCTATTGGTGTAAAAAGAAATATAATTTTACCATTATTATCTACATCGTTTTCTATACCACATTTTTCATGCACTTTTTGGTATGCTGCTTCAAACTTTGCTTCAAGTTCTGCTATTCTGCTTGTATCAATATTTGCAAGCGGCACTCTGTCATCAAGGAAGTAATATACATTATCAGAAATATATATACATGTTGCACTTGTAAGATACTGCTGCATTGTAGCTGTATCAACTATCCATATATTATTCCATTTAGTATTAACAGTGATATTTGCAGGAACAGTTTTATAAAGTGTTTCTTGATTATTTTTTATAGGTTTAATATTTTGTTCTTTTGCTTGATTATTCAAATCTATTTGTTGTTTAATAATATTTCTATTGCCATTATTTTCTATATCATATGTGCTGTTTTCTATATATTTTTTCATAGATAATGTGCTGTTATTAGAAGCAGAAAGAGAATAATAAACAGATGCCGGCAGATTATCTGATGGATTTTGTGGAATATGGCTTGAAATAGTGTATAAACTCATATTTGATGATGAAATATTATCTATTATCTCTCCATCATTTATTGATGGCACAGTTTCATTATCCCCATTATCCCCATTATCCCCAGTATCGCCAGTATTACCAGTATCGCCAGTATTACCAGTATCACCAGTATTTCCAGTATTGCCAGTATTGCCAGTATTGCCTGTATCACCAGTGTTTCCAGTATTACCAGTATTACCAGTATCGCCAGTATCACCAGTGTTTCCAGTATTACCAGTATTATCAGTATTACCAGTATCCCCAGTATTGCCAGTATTGCCTGTATCACCAGTGTTTCCAGTATCACCAGTATTACCAGTGTTTCCAGTATCGCCAGTATTACCAGTATTACCAGTATTACCAGTATCACCAGTATTGCCAGTATCACCAGTATTACCAGTATTGCCAGTGTTGCCAGTATTACCTGTATCAATATTTACACTGCTGTCTATACTACTGGTATTAGAAGTGCTTCCATTATCTGCTCCACAGCCAAATATAACTAAAATACAAAATATTGATAAGATAATCTGTTTCATATTCGCTCCAAAAAAATGTTATATTTATAATATATCAGTTATAAAAAAATATGCAAGATTTTATATATTTGTATTTTTACCATATACATTTATAAATATAACTTCTGCATTTGTTCCCACTCTAACAGGCGGTCCCCAAAGCCCAATACCACTTGATACGATATAATAAAAACCATCATCTAAAAGCATACCATGAGAAAGAAGAGACATTTTCCTGACTATTAAATTTAATGGAAATGTTTGTCCATCATGTGTATGTCCAGAAATTTGTATATCAGCATTTATTTTTTTACCGTCTTCTAAGCCTTTTGGCACATGGTCAAGTATAATCAATGGTTTTGTTTTATCATCTATTTTATTATAAAGAGTTTCAATAGTTTGCCTTTTGCTGCCATCGTCATTAGTATGCCGCAGGCTGTCTCTGCCTATTACATAAAAGCCTTTTTCAGTAATATATGTAACATTATCTATAAGTGTATTAATATTTGCTTTATTAAGAAGATTTTTTATTGTTGCATTATCTGTGCTGTAATAATCATGGTTGCCTATAACAGCATATGTTCCAAGTGGTGCTTGCAGTTTTTTAAGTTCATCAAGATGAGCCTGTGTTAAATCTTTTATATTATTATCTACAATATCTCCAACAATAAAAATAATATCAGGTTGCAGGTTATTAATAGTTTCAATTTCTTTGTGCAGTCTTTTTGGGCTCATATCTGCACCAATATGTAAATCAGATATAGCGGCTATTTTAACATTTTCTTTTAATTCTTTTTTAAGTGTTATACTGTATTCTGTTACTTTTGTATTGTGGCTGTTAATATAACCATAGATTGTTGTAATAAGAGTCAGTATAAGCACAATAGTCATTTGAATAGTATAGCTCATAAATGGAGTATGTATTAGCTTAAAAATAAGCCTTAAAATATCTGTAAAAATAAGAAACATAAAAAGATAGTTTGTAAAACCGAGTATAATATGAGTTGTAAATATTATGCTGTTTGGTATATTTATGCCAAAAGTTCTAGCTAGTATCCTTACAATTAAAAAACTGCTGAATAAAATAAGAAAAAGTATAATTACAAGCCATATATTGTATTTTTTAAAAAATGCCTGATAAAGCCTTAATGCGATATATGAACCAAAAACAATATTTTGCAGTAAAATTAATAAAAATATCCCCATATTTTCTCCATACAGTGTGTCAATATTATGTTTTTTGTTACTTTATTAATTTGATACATTAATCAATAGTATTTCAGAATCAGTTCCAACACGAACAGGTGGTCCCCATAAACCAAGGCCGCTTGTAACAAAGAAATGAAATCCATTATAGTTTTTCATACCATGAGAAAGTTCATACATTTTCTTTACAATTAAGTTAACTGGAAAAAACTGTCCATCATGGGTATGCCCAGAAATTTGTATATCAGCATTTATTTTTCTGCCGTCTTGTGATGATAATGGTATATGGTCAAGTATAATTATCGGTTTTGTTTTATCATCTATCTGATTATAAAGTGTTTCAATAGAAAGCCTTTCGCTGCCAGTTGAATGAGTATGCCGCAGACTATCTCTGCCAATAATATAAAATTCTTTTTCAGGAATATATGTAACATTATCTATTAATGTTTTAAACCCTGCTTTATTAAAGCGGTTTAGGATATCATTTTTCATACCACTGTAATATTCATGGTTACCAAATACTACATACACACCAAGAGGTGCTTCAAGTTTTTTAAAATTTTCTATATATTCTATTGTAAAATCATTAATATTATTATCTATAATATCACCAGCAATGAAGATAATATCTGGTTTTAATTCATTTATTGTATGTATTTCTTTATAAAGCCTTGCAGGCGACATATCAGAACCAATATGTATATCTGCCAGTGCTGCTATTTTAAATGGGCTGTAAACTGTTTTGTTTAATGTAATATTATATTCTTTAATTTTTGTTATATGGCTGTTTAAAAAACCAAGTATAACAATGATACATGATAGAGAAACAGCTGTTATTCCTTGAATGTAATGATTGATATAAGATATTTTAAAAAATCTTAAAAATATTTTGATAATATCAATTAATAAGTAAAAAATAAAAATATATATAAATAGAGCAAGAATAATATCAGTAATAAAAACTATACCATCAGGTATTTGATAAGACATTGATTTTTCAATAATTCTTGTAATTATAAAAGCATTACATATCAGTATTATTGCAGGGATTACTACTGCTTTCTTATATTTGCTGAAAAATGATAAATATAGATGATATGATATATATATTGAAAAAATAATATTCTGTATTAAAAGTAATACAAAAAACATACTCTTTACTCTCCTTTTCACAGGAAAGTATATATATTTAGCTGACACTTATCAAGAAAAAAACATAAAAATTTTACAAATCCTTTACATTTGATTATAAAAATGTTTTTTATTCAAAAAAAGACTGCCAAAGAATAACTTTCTTCGGCAGTCAAATCCAGCATATAGCTGCATAGGAGTTCAAATATAACACAGGGGAGGTTGTTTATATTTGAAAATATATATGGGAAAGAATAAAAAAGACTTAAATTGTCTTATATTGTAAATATATATCTTTTTAGATAAAAATCAAGTAGTAAAATATAAAAAAATAAAAATATTTTTATATTATATATAAAGGCTTAAATGATAAATAAATTGTATGTATAATATATTGAAAAAAAAAATATTTTTTGATAAGATGTGAGATGATATAAAAAAGCCTGCCAAAAAATCTACACAATTTGGCAGGCATATATTATAAGAATGTTTATTTTTTAATTAGTTTCCCATCTTTAATAATATACTGTGCAGAATTAATTAATTCTTCACTAAAAGTGATGCCTAATATTTTTGCAGTATCTAAATCAAGAAGTTTATTATAAAATTTTGGGTCATTTAAAGACTGTATAGGTAATTCTTCTGCTTTTTTGCCTTGCAGCACTTCTGCAATAAGTTTGCCTGTCATTCTGCCCATTTCATAATAACTAAATCCAAGTGCATATACAACACCACCATTTAATGTTGGGGTAATATCTCCGCCAAAAACTGGTATTTTATTTTGTTTTGCTGTATCAGTTAAGGCAGACATAGCTGTTGCAATAGAGTTATCAGTAAAACAGTAAAAAGCATCAACTCTTGAAACAAGGCTTTCTGCTGCCTGTTTTACTTCTGCTGGTGTTGTAATAGTCTGCACTATCAGTTCAACACCAAGTTCATCACATACTTTTTTTGTTGTTTCTGCCATGCTGACAGAGTTTGTTTCAGAAGTTGTATAAATTATACCTAGTTTTTTAAAATTGTATATTTTTTTAAATTCAGTAAGCTGTTCTTTTATAGGTATAGCATCTATAACACCAGTAATATTTTTATTACCTTGTGTTAATGATGAAGCAATACCAGCTTTAACAGGGTCTGTTACTGCTGTAAATACAATAGGGGTATTTGGCAGCTGGTTTGCAAGTGTAACTGTAATAGGGGTTGCAATTCCTACTGCAACATCAATATTATCACTTTTAAATTTACTTGCAATAGCAGAAGAAATATTTAAATCACCATTAGCATTTTGTAAATCTATATTTGCCTGCACATTTAATTCTTTTAATTCATCAAGTATACCATTTTCTGCATCATTTAATGAATTATGTGATATTAATTTAGCAATACCAATTGTTGGAAGCTCTGGTTTTTTTGCTTCATTTTTTTTACATGCTGTAAATCCTGCTGCAAAACATATAATAAGTGTAATAAATAATATTTTTTTCATAATGACACCCTATTTTTTTACTTCTTTGCCATTTTCTAAAAATATTGTATTTTCAGAAATAAGCTCTTGCGGTATAGTAACACCTAGTGCCTTAACAACATCATTATCAATAATTGTTTGAGTTTCTTTTGCACCTTTCATATATCTTGTTGGTATATCTTCTGTTTTTTTGCCATTTAAAATATCTATGATTTGCTGACCAGCAAGCCTGCCTATAACATAATAATCAGCACCTGCTGTATATAAAACACCACCAAACTGTAAAGATGATGAAGGGTCAGCAGAAAAGACTGGAAGATTATTTGCTGCGGCAGTTGATGTTATAGAGTTTAATGATGAACATACATTATTATCAGTAACAACATAAAAAGCATCAACTCTGCCAATTAAACTTTCAGCTGCCTGTTTTATTTCATTAATATTAGTAATAGGCTGGCTTATTAATTTTATACCAAGTTTATCACAAACTTCTTTTGTAACTTTGTGCATAACAACAGAATTATCTTCTGAACTAGTATATATCATACCAAGTTTTGTAAAAGGAACAATAGAGCGAAAAGAATTAATCTGGCTTTCAATATCCACAGCATCAGAAACACCGGTAATATTTTTGCCGCCCTTATCTTTACTTGGAACAAGATGAGCAGCAACAGGGTCGCTTATTGCAGCAAAAACTATTGGGGTATTTTGTAAAGTATTAAGAAGTGCAATTGCCATTGGAGTGCCTATACCAACAGTAACATCTGCACCATCTGA
>CAMEZN010000111.1 GCA_945947845.1 uncultured Mucispirillum sp.
CAGAGAATATTTTGAATATTTTAAACAACAGGGGCTAAAATCAAAAGAACAGGAATTAAAAATGAAGCAGTTTGAAAAAAATCTGCATGAAAAATACGGCTCAATGTATGAGCAGGTAGAAAGTGCAGCAAGAAATGCTTTTGAAAATATGGCTTATAGAGATGCAAAAAATATAATTATGTCTCGTATGAAAGGTGATATAGAAACACTTATAACATTTTATGATAATATTTATAAAGGTTTGCAGTCAGATAAAAAAGTAAAAGACAATATCAATGCAAATACAATATTTCCACCAAAAGCAATTAAAGGTGGCAATTATACAAATGCTGGTCAGAAACAACCAGAATATGAAAATTTTATATAAAATTTATTAATATAAGGAGATAAAAAATGAGTGTAATTTATGATACATATACAACAAACACACAATCAGAATTAGTAAAAAGAAGTGTAGGTCTTAGGGATAAAATATTTCAAAATGCAAAATTATCCCCATTATTTATGATGTTACAGGCTCGCGGCAGAGTAATTAGTGAAACAAACCAGAAGTTTGAATGGCTTGAAACAAGACTTAATAAGCCAACATTTAAAGTGGCACCTGCCGGCACTTCTGAAACTTCGCTTACAGTGATTACTGATGAAGAAAATGTTACTTTTTTAACAGAAGGTTCTATAATAAAAGATATAAAAACTCATGAGCAAATGAGAGTTACAGCTGTAAACGGTAAAACATTAACTGTTACAAGGGGTTATGGTGTTACAAGTGCAAAAGAAATTGTTGCAGATACTGATGATACTAATGCAACTCTTGTAAATATTTCTGTTGCATATCCAGAAGGCAGCACTGCACCAAAAGGCACAGTATTACTGAAAAAAGATAATTTTAACTACTGCCAGACATTTAGAAGAACATTAAAAATTACCCGTAATAAACTCCGTCAAGGTGAGTATGGAGATGATGGGAATTCAGCAGAAAGCAGAAGAAAGGCAGAAAGAAATAAAATATTAAGGCTTCATCAAAATGATATAGAGCAGTCTCTAATGTTTGGAGAGCCTAAAAAAGATTTATCTGGCAGTGAGCCTTTATATGTTACTGGCGGTCTTTTTCATTACATTAAAACTAATGTAATGAGCATTACAAACCCAGATAAATTTAAGGTTGGCACAATTAATGAAATATTAGGTGCTATGGCAGATAAAGGCTCTGCTGGGGATAAAGTAATGCTGACAGGCTCTGGCTTTAATGCAAAACTTAATGATAATGCAATAAAAACTTTTGCAGGTGGCGGTGGTTCATTATTAAAAGAGTTTGGTATATCGTTAGATAAAATAGATACTGAATACGGGGAATTAAATATAATGTATGACCCTGTATTATCATCAGTTTACCCAAATACTGCTGTTATCATTGATTTAGATGAACTGCTGTTACACTTTATAGAAGAAACAAAAATGGATACTAATATCCAAAGTGACGGCTATGACGGTGTGGTAGATACTTTTTTAACTGACTGTGGTTTAGAAGTATCAAATGAAGAATGTCATGGTATATTAACATTAAACTTTTAAGGCGGTATTATGAGATTTTATTCCTGCTTTGCAGATTTAAAAGTGATACATTCAAAAGGAACAGCAGTTTTTAAAAACGGCATATATGAAACCACAGATAAAGATATAATAGCAGAACTTAAAAAAGATAAAAATATACAAGTGAAAAAAAATATAGATGAAATAGCAGAAAATATCAAACAAAATCCAGCAAAATAATATAAAAGGGGTTATTATGCCCCTTTTATACAACAATTTATTACAGATTATCTTTTTTTAATATTTTTATATTTATTTTTTTAAAAAAACTCAATATAATATTTTCATTATTTTATATGTTAATAATATAAGGAGCATAACATGTTAAAAGCAAAATCGTTTTTATCTATTCTTTTTGTAACTGTTTTTATGGCATTGTTTGCTGCTGGTTGTAGTGAAACAGGCAGCGGTTCAACAGACTTGGGGGGGGGCATATACGATAACAGCACCAACCCAGATAATGGCACTAATCCAGATGGTGGCACAAATCCAGACGGTGATAAACCGGGGGTAACAGCTATTGATTTAGCTGGAAATCCATTCAGTCTTTTAGGCATTTATGATGTTACTTTATATGGTATTAATGAAGAGCCAGTAAACACACCAGCATCTAAAAGTGAACTTCGTGTTGGTTTAAATTTAGCAACTGCAACAGGTGGTATAACAGCACCAGAAGTTATAATGTATCTTGATTTTGAAGGGAAAAAAATTACATTTGATAAATATGTTATTGATTTATCTGGTTTAGCAGCTGCTGGCGGTGATTTAAATAAATTTATCGCAGATACATTTGCTAATTTAGGTGCAGAATTAATTGAAAACAGCAAATATGGTTTATATTTCACATTAGACCCTGCTAAAAATCCTAATTACAGCCCAATAATTGATAATTTAATTATTAAAGATGGTCAGTATCTAAAATTAAAATTAGATAAAACAAAAGATTTAGTTCAAGATGGCGGTTTAGGTTTAGATGGTGAAACACCAACAGACCCAGAAGAACCAGAAGAGCCAGAAGAGCCAGTTATAGTTCCAGTTGAAAGTGTTGCTATCAGCGGACAGCCTGCAAATGTTGTTCATGGTGGAGCACCTTTTAAATTAACAGCATCAGTTTTACCTGATAATGCAACAAATAAAGCTGTTACTTGGTCATCAAGCCACCCAGAATATATATCTGTGGATAATCAAGGTAATGTAACTATTAAAGATTATACAGCAGAAACTATCACAATTACATTAACATCTAATGCAGATAGTAAAAAAACAGCTTCATGGCAGTTTAATATACAAAAAGCTGCTGTAACAAACATTATAGTTAATCCAGAAACACTAAATATGCAGTTAAGAAATGATGATATTGCAGTTGAAGCAAATATCACAACAGCAATTGAACCAGCAATAGCCACTTCTTATACACCTGTAACATTTCAAGCTGATGAAAGCGGCACAGTTTCTGTTGATAATAATGGTAAAGTTACAGCATTAAAAGAAGGAACTGCTGTAATTACAGTAACAGCGGGCGGACTTACAAAACAAGTAAATGTTACGGTAGAGCCTGCACCAGTTTTAGAATACCCAGTTACTGGCATAACAGTAACAAGCCCTGCAAAAGTATATCAAACAAATTCAAATATAACAATTGATTTTGAAATTACACCAGCAAACACTACTGACCCAATAGTTTCATACACAATTTCAAATGGTCAGTCTGGTAGTATTACAACATCAAATGGTAAGGGAACATTAACCATTGCAAATGTAACAGCAAATGGCACAGTAACTTTTACTACCCTTAAAAACCATACTGCTACTTATGAATTACAGGTTGTAGATGAAGTTACAAGTATAAATTTTGAAAATACTAATGTAGTAAAAGAACAGGGGACAGTTTTTACAAATAATATTGCTGACTATGACACAATATCAAATTCTATTGCTTCATGGACTTATTCAAGTGATGATGAAAATATTGCATCAGTTGATTCTACAACTGGTCAAGTTACAGCTAAGAAAAATGGTATGACAACCATTAGAGTAACTGCTCAACCAAAATATGATGCAGAACCAATATCTGCATCATTTACAGTTGATGTATTAGGTTATATAGATTGGTCAGATGAAAACTCATTAGAAGGAACTTATGATATAGTATTTTTTGGAACGAATACAAATGATAGTGGCTTAGCAAAAGCTGTTATTTCTAACAATTGTACTTTATATAATGATTTTAAATGGAATAATAGCTTTAAATGTCCAGAAGGAACCGGTGGATATGCTATTCCAGAAGGAGATTTCGCTGGAAGAGCACTTATTAATGTTGAAAATGGTATTGTAACTATTAATACAAAGGTTGGATTTATAGGTAATAGTACTATTCAAAAGATGTCGCCAGCTGACCAATATCAGTATACAAATTATCCTAGTGATTCGTTATCAAGTTATATGAATACAAGTAATGTAGGTACATTAACTGGTAGACATTTAACTGAAAAAACAACTTCTAATAATGCGACATATTACTTAGAAAAAGATGTTAATTATACAGGAATGACAAATAAAGATATAGTATTATTTACTAAAATCACAAAAAAAGTTAGTGCAATTATTACAACAATAACTGTTTATCCTGATACAAGGCTTGTTTTGAGAAAAGTAAGTAGTCAGGTAATCCCTATGGACCCTAATACATTAACAGAAGCTCCATTTAATGGATTACAAAGTCAACTTACTCTTGAAAGTGGTGCAAATATTGATGCATCAATTAATTAAAAATTAATCAAATTTTCCGCCCCGCATTATGCGGGGCTTTTTAATTAATAGAACATAGATTTTGTTTTTCTATTAGGTTGACAATATTTATAAGTTTATATTTTGATTATATTTATCTCCATAGTATTATTCGTATTAAATAATTAATACATTAAAAATGTGTTTTTTTCTTATCTTTTTACTTGACAAATTAAGCTATTCATATACATATATCATAATATTATTTTAGTGGAGGATTACTATGGCTCATGTTGTAAACCAAGATATTTGCACTTTTTGCACTTCATGTATGGAAGTATGCCCAGTTAGTGCAATCAGTGAAAAAAATGATAAAGCATGGATAGATGCAGATATCTGTATTGACTGCGGTGCTTGTGCTGAAGAATGTCCAGTTGAGGCTATCTCACCAGAAGACTAATCATAAATTATATACATAATATATTATTTTTTATATATTTGGGGTTATCCAAAATATAACAATAATATATACAATGTTGTATTTTTATATGAAAATAAGTCTTTTCAGCAGTATTTTCATAAAAATGGGCTTGCCCATTAATTTATATATTGACTTATTACATTAGTAATGGTTATTATATATTCATAACTTAAAACAAGTGCAGTTTTAAGGTTATTTAATTGTGCAAAATTTATAGGGTATAGTTTTCTGCTATACCCTATTTTTAGAAAATAATAGTCTAGTTTAGCGGTATATTTTATGGCGGTTTTCAAAACATTATATGAAGATATTAAAACAGTTTTAGATAGAGACCCTGCTGCAAGGAATTCTTTGGAAGTTTTCCTATGTTATTCAGGTTTTCATGCTTTAACAATGCACAGAGTTTCTCACTGGCTTTGGTGTCATAAACTTAAATTCGCTGCCCGTTTAAATGCAATGCTTGCCAGATTTTTTACTGGGATAGAAATCCACCCTGCTGCAAAAATCGGCAGAAGGTTCTTTATTGACCATGGTATGGGGGTAGTGATTGGTGAAACTGCTGAAATAGGCGATGATGTTACTATTTATCATGGGGTAACATTAGGTGGTGTTTCTTTAAAAAAAGAAAAACGACACCCAACCATAGGCAATAATGTTATTATCGGAGCAGGAGCAAAGGTATTAGGGCCTTTTAAAGTAGGCGATAGAGTAAGAATAGGTGCTAATTCTGTTGTTCTGCACGAAGTGCCAGACGATGCAACTGTTGTAGGTGTTCCCGGCAGGATTACTGGGGATAGTAAAAGACATGATATGTTTGACCATACAGAACTGCCAGACCCAGTTGCAAATGCTTTTAATTGTATTACCAGCAGGATTGTGGAAATGGAAAAAGAAATTCATGCACTCAAACAAGAAAAGGAATAACAGGTGGCTTATGAAAATAACAACTAAAAGCAGATATGCTATCAGAGCTATATATGCCCTTTGTATGCTTGGTGGAGATAAACACCCTGTAAGCATATTAAAAATATTAGAGTTTGAAGACATTTCTAAAAAATATTTAGAGCAGATTTTTACTAAATTAAAACATGTAAATATTATCACAGGTTCCCGTGGTGTCGGCGGTGGATATATGCTTGCTAGAAACCCAAGCCAAATAAATTTAAAAGAAATTGTTAATACTATGGACGGTCCACTTAAAACAGAAGATTGTGGAGCAGAGGGAGATTGCAGTAATTTTTCATCATGTGCTGTAAACTGGCTTTGGGCAGGTCTTGAAAAAGCATGTGATGATTATTTAGAAAAAATTACAATTGCTGATATGATGAAGCAGTCAGTGGCTCATTTTACAGTATAGTATATAGATTATATATAAGTTATTTTAGTGTGCCACAACTATATATTGTAGGCAGATTATGGGAGAATACTATGGCTATTTATTTTGACAACAGTGCAACAACTAGGGTAGACCCTGAAGTTGT
>CAMEZN010000112.1 GCA_945947845.1 uncultured Mucispirillum sp.
AATCTATAACTTATTAATATATAAAGAATATTATTTAATTTTGTATGAAATATGAATTTTTTTTAATGTATTTAAAAAAATATGTTGAAAAAATATAGAAAAATAGTAGACTACTCTGTGAAAAGCTATGAAGTAGTTATGGAGAGTGTAATGAGTGAATTAGGAAATCTGTTAAAATCAACAAGGGAAGAGCAGAAAAAGACAATCCAAGATGTTGTTGATGATACAAGGATTAGAGAAAATTTTATAAAAATCATTGAAGACGGAAGATTTAAAGATTTACCTTCATATTTACATGCTTATGGTTTTGTTAAAAAATATGCTGAGTTTTTAAACCTTGATTATGAAAATGTTGTATGGCCGCTTTTTGCAGAAGAATGTCCAAAAGAAGGGGCTCCTGTTCAGCAAAAAGAGATTAATAAAGAAGATTATACTCCATCTACTACTGAAACAAGTTTTTTAGATAATGAGAAGAAAAGTAGTATAAAACCTGTTACTGTTTTATTACTTATTATAATTCTTTTACTTATTGGATATGGCGGATATTATATGTATTCCAGCAATATCTTAGGAAGCAGTATTTCAAATGGAAGTATTAATAATTCAATTAATAATCCAGTTCCTGCTACGGTAGTTGAGCCTGAACAGGAACCAGCTGTTACTTTTGCTGGTGATAATGCAAGTGATAATGGTTCGTATTTTAACTATTATGGCACATCAATTTATGCTGATAACAATACAGATAATATAACAGCAGTAAATGATAATACAACTGAACCGGCTTATATTGACCCTTTATTTGCACAAACTATTCCAACACCTGTTGTGCTTGCACCAGAAAAAGTGAAAGTTAGTTTTTCTGAAAACTGCTGGTTTAAATACAGCACAGATAAGGGTGAAGTAAATGAAGTAAATGCCAGAAGAGGCACAGAAATAGATATAGAGTTTGATAAAACATTTAAGATTGAAATAGGTAATGCTGTTGCAGTTTCACTTGAATATAATGGGCAGGTATATTCTAATTTTGGTAATAGAAATGCTGTCCGTATATTAAATTATGAAGCTCGTGATGGTAAGTTAGAATTAGTTAGAAGGTAGTAAAGGTTTATTTATAATGTTGAAAACAGCAATTTTTATTAATGATTATTTACTGTTATTGGATTTTCTTTCTAAAATAGAAGAAGAATTTCCACTGTTAGAATATACAATATTTGGAGATAAAGAATTTGCGGCATCGTTAGAAGAAAGTGCAGAAGGATATGTAGAAACTGATTTATCTCTTTTAAAAGATGCAGAACTTTTAATAATGCTTGCAAAGCCAATACATGATGAAAAAATTATTAAAAATTTTGATGGCACTATTATAGATATTACAGGGTATGAATTTTCTCCAGATGCTGAAATATTTAAAGTATATGAACCTGTTAGAAAAGTTTTAAGAAATATAGCAGTGCCTGTTAGTGATGTTTCTGTTGTTGTATCTCTTCCTGTTTGTGTTTATGGAAGACAGGGAGTGGAAGATTTAATGCAGCAGACAAGAAGTATTTTTACTTTTGATGAAGCAGAAAGTTTAGTTTTTCATAACAGAATAGCTTTTAATAAACATTTTAATCCTGTTACAGCAGGGTTACCAGTAGGTCAAACTGTTGATGATTTTGCAGCATCAGGTGGTGATATTTCTATTAGAATTTCTCCATTATCTACTGTTTTTGAAATAGATGTATTTGCAAAAGATATGTTTGGTTTAAAAGATGATGAAGGATATTTCCCAACAGAAAGTTTTTTTACTGCATCAGATGTATCTGAACGCAGTGATATTACTGTAATACCAAGAAGAAATGGTCTTACTTTTGTAGGTGATTATGTCCGAGTATTAATAGAAGACATTATTAAACAAATGAAAGAGGTATTATAATAATGAATCCAATTTATTTAGATAATATAGCTGGCACAAAACCAGATGCACGAGTAGTAGAAGCTGTTATGCCTTATTTAACAGAAAAATATGGTAATCCAGCAGCCCATTTTTACCCACTGGGAAGGGAAAGCTATAATGCTATTAATAATGCTAGAAAACAAGTAGCTGATTTAATAGGTGCACAGCAGTTAGAAAGTATTATATTTACTTCTAACGGCACAGAATCAAATAACCTTGCAATTAAAGGAGTAATGGCATTAAGTGGCAATAAAAAACATATTGTTATTAGTGAGATAGAACATTATTCTATTCAAAATCCTGTATTAAAGTTAACTAATTATGGTTATACTTTTACAAAACTTCCTGTTGATAAAAACGGCAGGGTATCACCAGAAAGTGTTGCAAATGCAATTAAAGATGATACAGCTCTTGTTGCTATTGCACATGCTAATTCTGAAATAGGAGTTATTCAGGATATTGAAGCTATAGGTAAAATTTGCAAAGAAAAGGGTGTTCATTTCCATGTAGATGCAGTTGCTTCATGTGGTTTTATAGATATTGATGTCCAAAAAATGAATGCATCTACTTTAACTATTGCAGCACAAAATTTTTACGGCATAAGGGGGGCTGCTGCTTTATATGTTGCACCTGATGTAAAACTAGCTCCACTTTTTGACGGTGGTTTCCAAGAAAGAGGTATAAGAAGTGGAAGTGAAAATGTGCCTGCAATAATAGGGCTTGGAAAAGCATGTGAAATAGCTAAAAACGAAATGGCAGAATATTCAGCTAAACTTACAAAATTAAGAAATAAATTAATTGATGGCTTAACATCTCAGTATGATTTTTTACATATTACAGGTGATAGAGAAAACAGACTGCCATATCATGTAAGTTTCTGGGTAGAATATATTGAAGGCGAATCTCTTTTAATGTGGTATGCTCAAAAAGGAGTATATTGTGCTAGTGGTTCAGCATGTTCATCTAATATATTGGCAGAAGATGAAGAAGATTTACAGGCTTCTCATGTATTAACAGCAGTAGGGGTTCCTACTGATATATGTGCAGGCTCTATAACAATGAGTCTTTCTAAATATATAAGTGAAGAAGATATTGACCATGTGTTAAAAGTAAGTCCGGAAATCATTGATAAATTATGTGCAATGAGCCCGGCATTTGACCCGTCAAAAATAAAAAAATAAAATATATACAGGAGTGTAAAAATGGCAGCAGGACCATACAGTGATATAGTAATGGATCACTTTACAAACCCAAGAAATATGGGAGAAATTGAAGATGCAAATGGTGTTGGTGAAGTAGGCAACCCATCTTGCGGCGATGTTATGAAGTTATATTTAAAAGTTAACAGTGATGGTGTTATTGAAAATTCTACTTTTAAAACTTTTGGCTGTGGAGCAGCTATTGCATCTAGCTCAATGACAACAGAGATGTTAAAAGGTGCAAAAGTTGAAGATGCTTTAAAACTTACAAACCAAGCTATTGTTGATGCATTAGGCGGATTACCACCTGCAAAAATACACTGCTCTGTTATGGCAGAAGAAGCGGTAGAAGCTGCATTAAAAGATTATTATACAAAACAAGGAAAAGATGCATCAATAGTAGATAATATGAAAGCAGAAATCAAAAAAGATGCAGAATAATATTATAAGGAGCATAAAATGGAATTAAAAGAAAAAGTTCAAGAAGTATTAAATAAAGTTCGTCCGGGTTTACAAGCTGACGGTGGCGATGTAGAGCTTATCAGTATTGAAGATGGAGTTGTAAAAGTTGCATTAAGGGGTGCATGTGGCAGCTGTCCTTTCAGCCTTATGACTTTAAAACAAGGTATTGAAGCTCGTATTAAAGAAGAAATACCTGAAATTAAAGAAGTTATTTCTGCATAATAATTAAAGATAAGAATATTTAATCAAATAAAATAAATATATAAGGTCTGCTTTACTTTATAAGTAGAGCAGACTTGTTTATTAATATGAAATTTTTTAGGATATCTCAGGGCGGGGTGCAATTCCCCACCGGTGGTAATTTTAATAATAAGCCCACGAGCCTTTTTGGCAGATTTGGTGTAAATCCAAAGCCGCCGGTATAGTCTGGACGAAAGAGAATATTTTAAAAGATATTTATATATGCGAGACTGTCATTATTGTTATAAAGCTTCTTTTATTAATACTTGTTACATAGTTATATATGTAAATAAGTTTAATAAAGCATACTGATTATATATATAGTTTTTCATATAACTTATTAATCTATATTATATATAGCTGTGATTGATAAAAACGAAGTAAATGAAATATATTTCTGACAATCTTATATTTATGTATCTATATTCATGCCTTGATTTATTCTATACTATAAGGAGTATAGATTATGTCAAACGATTTTTATGGAAAAATTCAAGCAGCAGTAAAATCTCTTCAAAATGGAAATGGAATTATCATTACTGATGATGAAAAAAGAGAAAATGAAGGTGATTTAGTTTTTGCATGCACTTCACTTACAAAAGAGCAGGTTGCTCAAATGATTAGGGATTGCAGTGGTATTATATGCCTTGTTATTAATGAAGAAAGGGCGAATCTTTTAAATCTTCCCTTAATGACTGCTGTAAATAAAAGTAAAAATCATACTAATTTTACAATTTCTATTGAAGCAGCAGAAAATGTAACAACTGGTGTTTCTGCTCAGGACAGACTTACAACGATTTTAAGTGCTTCTAAAAAAGATGCTTCTCAAAATGATATTGTAAGCCCCGGGCATATATTTCCATTAATAGCAATGACTGGTGGTGTATTTGAAAGACAGGGCCATACAGAAGCTACACTTGATATTATAAAAATTGCTGGAACTGGTGAATTTGGAGTATTATGCGAGCTCACAAACAAAGACGGCTCTATGATGAAAGATGATGATATCATAAACTATTCTACAAAATATAATATACCAGTAATATCTGTTGAAGATATAATTAATTACAGAAAGCATAATAATATATAATATATAATAAAAAAGGCTATTGAGTATTCAATAGCCTTTTTTATATTTTATGTATTTTTTATGCTTGATAAACTAATTTTCCTTTTTTAAAAGTATAGACTGCTTTTCCTTTTAATTTTTTATTTAAAAAAGGAGTATTAAATGATTTAGATTTATTTATTTCTCTTGTATAAGTATATTCTATATCTGCATCAATAACAACAATATCTGCCTGTTTTCCTTTTGCAATCATACCTAGGTTATCTTTTTTAAGTATTTTAGAAGGGTTATAAGACATTAACCTTGCAAAATCAGTCCATAAAAGTTTACCTTCATCTATTCTTTTTATAGTTAAAGGCACAGCTGTTTGATACCCAATAATACCTACTGGTGCAAGCCCAAATTCTACAAACTTTTCATCATCTTGGTGTGGTGCATGGTCTGTGGAAATACAGTCAATTGTGCCGTCTTTAAAGCCCTGTAAAATAGCTTCTATATCTTCTTCTTCCCTTAAAGGCGGGCTCATTTTATAGTTAGTATCATAAGTTAAGCAGTTTTCATCTGTTAATGTAAAGTGATGTGGTGTTGCTTCTGCTGTTACATTAATTCCTTCATTTTTACCCCAGCGGATTATATCAACAGCTTCTTTTGAACTAACATGACTTATATGGACTCTTGATTTTGTAAGGCGGGCAAGCATAATATCTCTTGCAATAATAACAGATTCTGATTCTGACGGGATACCGTTTAAACCATTAATTGCTGAAATTCTGCCTTCATTCATATAGCCATTACCTTGAAGATTTGTATCAATTGCATGCACAGAAATAAATGAATCAAAATATCTTACATATTCTAATGCTCTCCGCATTACTTCTGCATTCATAATAGTATATCCATCATCGGAAAATCCGCATACACCATTTTCTATTAAATCGCCCATTTCTGTTAATTCTTCGCCTTTTAAACCTTTTGTAACAGCCCCATAAGGAAGTGCATCAAAAAGTCCGTCGTTTTTAGCTTTATTAATAATAAATGCAGCAACAGGTGCATTATCTATAACTGGTTTAGTATTTGCCATGCAGCATGCTGTTGTAATACCGCCAGCAACAGCTGCCATACCTGCACTTGTAATATCTTCTTTATATTCAAAGCCCGGCTCTCTCATGTGTGAATGCATATCAATAAGCCCCGGAAGAACATATTTTCCAGAGCAGTCATACACATTATCAGCAGTTACATCTTCATTTGTAATATCTTCAATAACATCACCATTTATCAAGATATTACCATCAGTAATTTTATCATAATTAACTATTTTGCAGTTTTTAAGTAATGTTTTCATATATATTTCACCATTATTTATTTT
>CAMEZN010000113.1 GCA_945947845.1 uncultured Mucispirillum sp.
TATTCGTTTTAATAATGATGTAACAGTATTATATAGAAGAACTCGTGATGAAATGCCAGCCGAAGATTACGAGATAAAAGATGCAGAAGATGAGGGAGTAAAATTTATGTTTTTAGCTGCTCCATTTAGGGCAGTTGGTGAGCAAGGAAGATTAAAGGGTATAGAATGTAATAAAATGAGACTTGGTTCACCTGACGCAACAGGCAGAAGGAGCCCAGAAATTGTTAAAGGTGAAAATTTTATTATAGAATGTGATTATCTTATTCCAGCTATTGGGCAAAAACCGGATATGAGTTTTATCCAAGAAGAAGATGGTTTAGAAATTACTAAATGGAATACGATAGTATGTGATAATGTATATTTTACTACATCAATCAAAGGTGTTTTTGCAGCAGGTGATTGTATAGATGGGGAAAATACAGTAGTGCGGGCAATAGGTAATGGAAAGCGGGCAGCACAGATGATGGATAGATATATGATGAGTGGCAGTCCTTATTTAGAGCCATCAGAAGTTATGGAAAAGTATTTATATGATAATAAAATATTTAGTTATGGAGAGGCACCAGAGCCGCCACGGCCTGTTATTAAAAGATATGAAACAGAGAAACTTCCAGTTGAAGAGCGTATAAAAAACTTTCAGGAAGTAGAGCAGGCTTATGATGAGCATACAGCAGCTTTGGAAGCTAGACGGTGTTTACGGTGTATGCGGGTTGGTATGTTTGCAACAGGAGAGAAGTAATGGATAGATATATTACAATTAATGATAAAAAGTATCCCTTTAAAGAGGGTGAAACAATATTAATGGTAGCAGAACGCAATAATATTCATATTCCTGTCCTGTGTTATATAAGGGATATTGCAGAAACTGGGGCATGTAGAATATGTCTTGTAGAAGTTGAAGGAGTTCCGCAGCCTGTTGCATCATGTTCTGCTTTTGCAACTGATGGAATGGTAGTATATACTGATACTGATGAAGTAAAAAAACACAGGTTGAAAGCATTAGAATTTATACTTTTAAAGCACCCATTAAAATGCAGTATTTGTGAAAATGCAGAGGACTGTGTTTTAAGGGAACTTGCTCGCCAAATGGGGTTAAAAGAAGTAACTGGTGTGCAGGAGGAAGAGCATTATCCGTTGCAGGACTGGAATATGCTTTTATATGACAGAGATGCCTGTGTTTTATGTATGAGATGTGTTAATGTATGCAGAGATGTGGCTGGCTGTGATGCAATAGATGTGGTTGCTCGCGGTAATAATGCTCATATTGAACCTGTTAATGAGCCGCTCAATTGTGATTTTTGTGGTATGTGTGTAGACAGCTGTCCTGTTGGTGCAATTAAGGATAAACCTTTTACAGATTCTTTAAAAGTATGGGAGTTAGAATATATTAATACAACTTGTTCATTTTGCCCTGTGGGCTGTAAAATAAATTATGGAATTCATCAAAACCAGATACATAGAACAAGGCTTTCATGTGGAACATCTATCTGTTCTAAGGGTCGTTATGGGTTTAAGTTTTTAGAAAGTGATAAAAGGATAAAATCGCCTTTAATAAAAAAAGATGGAAATTTTATTAAAACAGACTGGCATGATGCTATGGATAGAATATATAATGGGCTTACAGAACATGGTGTAGAAAACAGTCTGATAATAGCTGGTGGCTGGCTTTCAAATGAAGAGCTTTTCAGTTATAAAGCACTGGCAGATAAAACTGGTATGATGTTTGTAACAGAAGCAGAAGTATATTTTGGCAGATTTGCCCGTATGTATAAAGAAAAGTTTGGTCATTATGAAAGTGTAGGCAGGTTAGAGGATATAGAATCATCTGATGTAATATTTGTTATAGGTGCAGATTTTGCAAGAGAAAATGTTGGTGTGAAATGGAGTGTTATAAAAGCTATCCGTAAAAATAATGCAAAAGTTATAACAATAGGGCTTCAAAGATATGATTATGAGGAAAGAACATATTTGAGTCTGATTGCAGATTATGCAGATTTTGCAGGTGAGTTTGAAAAGATTAAATCATCAGATAAAAATATATATGCAGCTTTAAGAAAGCAGATTTCATCTAATTCTAAAATTTCAATAATAGCAGGTAATGAATATTTTTGTGGTGAAAGTCAGCTGGAATCAATTTTATCTTTTGCAGATTATATAGGTAAAGACAAATTACAATCATTTATACTAACTTATGATAAATTTAATTATATGGGCAGTTTGTATGCAGGTGGAATGACTATTGATGAAGTGGCTGCTGCTTCACCTAAATCTGTATTTGCTCTTGCTGTAAACCCATCAAAAGGTAAAAATGAGGAGCTTATGCACATAATTGAAAATGCAGAGTTTTATGCTACACCTGATATGTTTGTAACTGGCACAGTTTGCAGTGCAGATGTTATTCTTCCTGTTCAGGCAGTTTTAGAAACTGACGGCACAGCAGTAGGCCTTGACGGCAGGCTGCTGCATATGAAAAAAGTGGTTCAAAGCCCAGTTAATAGTAAAAGTAATTTAGAAATTGCCCATATATTAGGTGATTATTTTAGAAAGAAAATTGATAAAGATGCAGAAAATGTTTTTAAACAAATAGCTTTAAATTTAGGTTTTAATGTGGAAGATTATGAAAATACAGAAGAAGTTTATAGAGTAAAAAAAGAAACATTTAATAAGACTGAATTTTCATATATTATGCCAGAGTATAAAGAACGTATTATTTATGTAAATCCAAGACACCATGAGGGAGTATTAACTAAAATGATATATGCTCATGAAGAAGAAAACTTCCATAATTTTCCAGAGATAGAAAAACAGATTTCTCCGGGATATGCTCGTTATGGCAGTATAGAAGATAACATTGCAAAAGGTGTTAAACTTATACCAAGATAGCTGTATTACAACAACAGCAAGGGGGTAAGTATGTATATTAAGTTTATAGTAAGTATTATTTTATCATTAGTAATACCATTTTGCTCTTATGCACAAGAACATTCTGCATTAGCAGTAGATATGGTTGGTAATTTAAAAGCTCATAATTCAAAGAGTGTTATAATACCCGGTGATAATGGGGTATTAAGTGTTTATTTTGAAAAAACAGGCAGTCAGAATATTACTGCACACAGTATGGAATTAATATATAATGGTATAAGGTCAACTTTTCAGATAGGCAATAATATAGCAATAACACAAAATGGTAATCTTGTATTTGCTCAAAATAATAATAAAGTGTATGTAAAAACTCCGGGCGGTTGTAAGGAAGATTTAACTATCAGGCTTAGTAATATAGAATATATATATCATAAAGACTATGTGATTGTGAATTATAAAGATGTTACACATAAATTTCATGAAGCACTTTATGATAAGGAAAAATCATCTTTTCAGGTATATGAAAAAGGTAAATATGTCAAAACAGTTGAAATGAAAAAGCAGTGATTACTACTTTTCCATTACAGTAATAGTTACAGCACCAAAAACAAGTGTATGAAACTCTACATTTTTAAACCCTGCATTTTCTATTAATTGTTTGTATTCTTTTCTTTTAGGAAAATGGTAAACAGATTCTGGCAGGTATTTATATGCTTTTTTAGATGAAAATATACCACCTATTAAAGGCAGGATATACATAAAGTATATTTTATAAAAGAAAGCAGTAAATCTATTGTCTGGTTTTGTAAGTTCTAATATACATACTTTACCGCCCGGTTTAATAACTCGTCTGAATTCAGAAAGTCCTTTTAGTTTATCTGTAACATTTCTAAATCCAAAAGCGATTGTAAGCCTGTCAAAAGAGTTTTCTTTATATGGCAGGTTATGGGCATCAGCTGCTGACAGTGGGCATGATGGTATTTTTTCTCTGCAATGGTGCAGCATATTAATACTAAAATCACCACCAAAAACATGACATAACGGCTGCTGTTTTTTTATTTCTACTATCATATCCCCTGTGCCGCATGCTAAATCAAGCACTTTATGGTTATTTTTAATATCTGCAAGCTGTATGGCTTTTTTTCGCCATTTATCATCAAGAGCAAAGCTCAGTATACCGTTTAAAAAGTCATATTTATCGGCAATATTATCAAACATATTTTGTATGTTTTTTGATTTTTCTTCATTTGTTATATTTTCATTATTAAGCATGTAAAATCGTCCTTTTGGAGACTTGTATCAGTAACAAGTTCTTTATATAAAGATTCCGCTATATCTTTTGATTTTTTATTAGATAAGGCATTAAATAAACACAGCAAATCATCAAGAGAAGAATATTCTATCAAACCATCAGTATATATAAATATAATACTATCATCATCTATCTGTATGGATTTAGATTTATAATCTTCCAGCATAATACCCATAGGCATATAGTCAGAAGTCATATATTCTATTTTATTATGTTTTGAAAGCACAGCAGCAGGGTCATGACCGCAGGAAATATATTCCAGCTCTTTTGTTTGACTGTGATATACACCAAAAAAGCTTGTAATAAACCTATCACCAAAGTTTTTAGAAATTAAAAACTGGTTAAGGCTTGTTACTTTTGAAGTTAATTCATCAGCCGATTGAAAATGGGACATAAATACACTTAGAACAACTGTTAAAACAGCAGCAGAATATCCTTTACCGCAAACATCTGCCACACAGAATATATAATCATCACCTATCTGCATAAGGTTTACAAAATCACCCCCAGCATTTCTAGCAGGATAACTAATACCATATATTTTATCATTGCCATCAAGCTGAATAGTTCTTTTGACAAACTTATTTAAAATATCAGCAGTATGAGCTATTTCAGTTTCTTCTATTTTAAATTTTGTAAGAGCTTCATGGTTTAAGGCATTTTCAGTTGCAATAGATACAATACTTGAAACAAGTGAAGAAAAATCCTTATCAGGCACGATATCTACTATAATATTAAATAGAGCAAACCTAAGGTCAGAAGATTTGTCATATATAAAAAAAGTATTTTTAATATTGAATTTTGGTGAAGTTACTTCATTTTCTATAAATATAGTTTCATCAATATTCATAATATAATCTTTAAGCGGCATATCATAGATAGTAATATTTTCTATTAAGTCGTCTTCATTTACCCCTATTCCATGGAATTCATTTTGATAGAATGCACATACTGCATCAGCAGAAAATACGTCCATAAAAAATGAGAGAGACATAGAAATAACTTCCTGTATTTCAAGCCCCATGAAAATAATACTTGCTCGTTTAACAAAATCTACTTTTTTCTGATAGTCTACATATAAGTCCATCTGCCTTTCTTTTGAAAAAAGTTCTACTGCTCGTTTACCAAAATAGTAAGCAATAAACTTAATTTTTTCTTCTAGTTCATCTGGCAGTGGTTTTTCAAAAGTAATAATGTGAGTTACCCTTGAATTATGAGCAAAAAAGATAGCAGAATCAATATGATAAGTATAATCAAAGTATGATATATCAAGATTAATATTTTTTATAAATAGTTCATCTTCTTTATATCCAAGTTCGTATATATCAAAGGTTGCATAAATATCACTAGGAATATACTGGCATGGTTCACATATATTGCCGATTACGTCCCATATTTGATATTCTGCAATGGAATGTTTTTGAAACAGTTCATTTATTTGTTTAATAAAATCTTCTGTTGTATCAGCTGAAACAATATTTAATAAGTCATTTATGCTGTTATAGGCTGCCATCAGGAGTATCACTTAAAATAGTTTGTATAGATTCTTTCAGAATATCCACATCTTGTATGTGATATTCTGAACCAAGCTGGAAAATATATTCTTCACAATTTTCTTTATCATGGTCTATTTTATTAGCTGTTGCAACAATTTTCCCATATAATTCAGGGCCTGCATCATGGTGAGTTTTAACAGCATCAACAATAGCAGGTGCAACAGACCATTTATTCATAATAACAGCTGCAATTTCTGCATGGTCGCAGCCAAGCTGGTCTCTTTCGTCCTGCACACATTCTACTTCTTTCACAAGAAAATCAGCCATAACAACTTTACCAATATCGTGCATAAGCCCTGCCATATAGAGAGCATCGCAGTCTTGTTGAAGATATTTACCGATTTCAGAAGCGATTAAGGCTGTATGATAAGCATGCTGCCATATTGCCTGCCCTGTTGTTTTATACATATTAAAAGGTTTTTGGTAATACTGGTCTAGCGAGATAGCAAGAGCAATATTTTTAACAGAGCTGAACCCTAAAAGCATAGTAGCCCTGTC